>DASUGG010000156.1:0-16419 GCA_036274135.1 Geminicoccaceae bacterium | reverse complement strand
CGTGGTCGAGACGACCCGCATGGCGCGCGAGCGCGGCGCCTGCACGGTGGCGATCGTCAACGAGCCGCAATCGCCGCTCGCGGCGGTCGCCGAGCACGTGCTGCCGTGCCGCGCCGGCGGCGAGAGCGGCATCGCCGCGACCAAGACCATGCTCGCGACCCTGCTGGTCGTCGCGCGGCTGGTCGCGCACTGGGCCGGCGACGCGGCGCTGGAATCGGCGCTGCGGCGGCTGCCGGATGCCGTGCGGCACGCCCAGAGCCTGGCCTGGGGGCCGGCGCTGGTCGCGCATCTCGGCCACGCGCCGGCCTGCTTCGTCATCAGCCGCGGGCCTGGCCTCGCGATCGCCCAGGAGATCGCGCTGAAGCTGCAGGAGCTGGCCGGCTTGCCCGCGCTGGCCTTCTCGTCGGCCGAGTTCCAGCACGGCCCGAAGGCGCTGCTTGCGCGGCAGCATCCAGTGCTGCTGCTGCCCGCCGCCGGATGGCTCGGGCCGGAAGCCGACCGGCTGTGGCAGGAGGCCCGGCCCGCACGCGTCGCCTGCATCGGCGTGACCCCCGGCCTCGCGGCGCCGCCGCCCGTGCATCCCGACCTCGACCCGATCCTGGCGCTCGCGGCCTTCCATCCGGCCCTCGACGCGCTGAGCCGCGCCCGCGGCCAGGACCCCGACCGGCCGCCCAACCTCGCGAAGGTGACCAAGACCCTGTGAGGTGTTGCGCCCCGCCCCGGGAAGCCGGTACGAACGAGGTCAGGCCGGGAGGAGAGGCATGGCGAAGGGTCCGCACCATCTGGAATACGAGGTCGTACAGGGCTGGGAGCAGCTGCCCGAGGGCTGGTCCTTCACCGAAGTCGCGGGCGTCGCCGTCGATTCGCGCGATCGCGTCTACGTCTTCTGCCGCGGCGAGCAGCCGGTCATCGTGTTCGACAAGGAGGGAAGGTTTCTCGACGCCTGGGGCGAGGGCCAGTTCGTGCGGCCGCACGGCATCTACATGTCGGCGCGCGACGAGCTGTTCCTGGTCGACGACCAGGCCCACTCCGTCTACGAGTACGGGCTCGACGGCACGCGCAAGAGGAGGATCGGCGGCACGCCGTCGGACACCGGCTTCGTGCCGGACGAGTCGCCGGTCATGCGCGCGGCCGGCCCGTTCAACTGGGTCACCAACGTCGCGCTAGGCCCCGACGGCTCGCTCTATGCCGCCGACGGCTACGGCAACGCGCGGGTGCACCGCTTCTCCGCCGCCGGCGAGCTCTTGCACTCCTGGGGCGAGCAGGGCGGCGATGTCGGCGAGTTCAACCTGCCGCACGGCATCGCGGTTGACCTCCAGGGCCGCGTCTACGTCTGCGACCGCGAGAACTCGCGCATCCAGATCTTCTCGGGCGAGGGCGAGTTCCTGCAGGTCTGGGACTGGGTCGGCCGGCCGACGGACATCTTCATCGACGACCAGGAGACGATCTACATCGCCGAGCTCGGCTTCAAGGTCGGCAACATGCCGTGCCGGCACTTCCGCACGCGCTACTACGCGCCGCCCGGGCACGAGCCGATCGCGCGCGTCACCCTGTGCACGCCGGACGGCGAGATCATCCACCGCTTCGGCGGCGCGCAGGCGCTGCTGCCGGGCAACTTCATCGCGCCGCACGGCTTGTGGTGCGACAGCGAGGGCAGCTTCTATGTCGGCGAGGTGACGCAGGCATCGGGCGGCGGCCGGCTCTACGCCCCCGATGATCCGCTGACGGCGCACTGCTTCCAGAAGTTCATCCGGCGCGGCTGACCGGCGGCCTCAGGCGAGCTCCGCGAACAGGCGACCCCAGCCGCGCACCCGGGCGGGCGCGACGCCGGCCAGCAGCAGCGATTTCCAGACCCCGGTCGCGATGGTGTCGTAGATCGGGATGCCGAGTTCCTGCTCCATGCGCGCCGCCACCGGCGCGCCGCGCAGGTTGGTGCAGAAGATCGTGATGGCGTCGGGCTTCGCCGCCGCGACCTCGCGGCAGAGCCCGGCGAGCAGCGCCTCGTCGTAGGTCGAGAAGGCGAAGTTGTCGCGCTCGCCGAGGTGGCGCTCGGCCACGCATTCGAAGCCGGCCGCGGCATAGTTGGCGACGATCGCCTGCTGCACCTCCGGCACGTACGGCGTCACCAGCGCAAAGCGCCTGACGCCGGTACGCTCGAAGATCTCGTTGAGCGCCAGCACCGACGAGCAGGCGGGAACGCCCGTGCGCTCGCTGATCGCGGCGCAAAGCCGCCGGTCGGCTTCGAAGCCGAGCCAGCCGGCGGAGGTGCCGTTCCAGCAGATGTTGGCGACCCTGGCGTCGGCCAGCAGTTCGGCCGCGGCCAGCATCGGCCGGGCGTCGAACTGGTCGAGCGCGCGCTCGCCGAGCGAGATCTCGGTGACGCGAAAGCGCCCGAAATGCGCCGTGACGTCCGGCAGGCCGGCCAGCATCGCGGCGGTCACCGGCTCCAGCACGGTGTTCGACGAGGGCGTCAGCATGCCCAACAGCCGCCGGTCGGTCATGGCTCGGCCCGCACGTCCTGCATCGCCGTTTCAGCATCGATGAGGCGGCGAATGCGCGCCGCGGTCGCGTCGGTGGCCGCCCGGATGATGCCGGTCTCGTCGTCCGCGAAGGCGGCCTTGTAGTAGGTCGGCGCCGCGATGCGCGCCGCCTGCTCGCGCCGCGTCGCCTCGGCGACCTCGAAGCCGCAATGGCGGTAGAGGCGCTCGAGGATGGCGTCGGGCCTGGCGCAGAGGTCGTCGTAGTGCACGAGGAGCGTCCGCTCGGCGACGGCGCGGTCACGCTCGAGCAGGTCGGCGACGTGGCCGTAGACCGACGCCCAATAGTGCGCCCATCCCTCGACCTCGCGGCCCTCCTGCCAGAGCGTCTCGATGCGCCGCACCGTCGCGAGGTCGCCGAAGTTGATCGGCCGGCGGTCGAGCCCGAACTCGAAATGCCCGGACCGGCGCATATGGTCGAGGATCCGGGAGTCGCGCGTCTCCTCGGCGCAGAACAGCCGGTGCTGCTTCATCAGCGAGGCGATGTGGCCGACCGGATCGCGCACCGGCACGACGAAGCAGGCGTCTGGGAACAGCGTGCGCAGATACCCCAGGCGGCTGACGTTGTAATTGCCCTTCGCGACATAGCGGCGGCCCTGGCGCAGCAGCAGCAGCTTGCGGATGTGATCGCGGTAGAACGCCTCGAAGCCGGGCGCGCTGTGCTGCGCGCCCAGAAGGTTGCTCCGCGCGGCGTCGTGACAGTCCGGGAAGAAGGTCATCCACAGGACCTCCTCCATCGCCTCGGGGCTCTCGGGCGTCACGGCGATGCGGTCCTTGTGCGCGCGCTCGACCGGCGGAATCTCCGCGCGGCTGGCGCGCTCGAGAAACCAGTTCCACCACAGCGGAATCGGGATCAACGGGAAATCGCGGTACTGGTGCGTCGCGACCTCCGGGTGCGCCGCCAGCAGCTCCAGCAGGATGGTGCTGCCCGAGCGCGCCAGGCCGGTGACGTAGATCGGCCGGTCGATGCTCTGCCCGGCGAGATCGTCGGCGGCCCAGGACGCCTCCCAGCGGCCGAGCCGGAGCAGCAGCGTCGGATGACGCTCGGCGAGGGTGCTGAGCATATGGATCGAGCGAGGTACCTGCATGCGGCGGGCGTTCCCAGAGCTTGCGGCGGCGGCCTGCCGCCGCGAACCGGCGCGAGGTCGCGCCAGAAGTATCGCGCCGGTGGGCGTTCAGTTCCGCGGCGGCGCGAAGGCCCGCTCGGCCACGACGCCGCGACAGGGCTTCGGCAGGGGCCGCGCGTAGCCACCCACCCTCCTTGCCGGGACCGCGTCGGAGATTAGCAGCCAGCCCCAGGCAAGGCGATGCCGAAAGGCGCACGATCGCCGCGAACGGACGGCGGTCAGTCGCTGAGGCGGCACCAGACCGGCACGTGGTCGGAGGTCAGCTTGGCGGCGCGCACCTCGCGGTCGATCGCGCAGGTCTCGAGCCGGTCGACCGCCTGCGGCGACAGCAGTAGGTGGTCGATGCGCAGCCCCTGGTTGGCTCGCCAGGACCGGCCCTGGTAGTCCCACCAGGTATAGGCCGACGTGCGCGGCTCGCCGATCCGGTAGGCGTCGTAGAGGCCGAGATACAGGAGCGCGCGCAGCTTCGCCCGCTCTTCGGGATGGTAACAGATCGTGCCGTCGAGCTGGACCGGGTCGTAGACGTCGATCGGGTGCGGCGCAACGTTGAAGTCGCCGCCGATCACCATCGCTTCCTCATGCTCCAGCAGCGCCATGGCATGGCTGCGCAGCCGGTCGAGGAAGGCGAGCTTGAAGGCGAATCGGTCGGAGCCGAGCCTGGTGCCGTTCGGCACGTAGACGGAGGCGACGCGCACGTCGCGCACCATCGCCTCGACATAGCGGGCCTCCTGGTCCTCGGGATCGCCCGGCAAGGCGCAGCGCAGATCCTCGATCGGGCTCTTGGCAAGGATCGCGACGCCGTTGCGGCCGCCGGCTTCGCCACAGGCCGCGACGTTGTAGCCGCGCTCCTCGAACGCCTCGGCCGGAAACTGCTCCGGCACGACCTTGGTCTCCTGCAGCAGCGCCACGTCGGGTCTGGCCGCGTCGAACCACTCGAGCGCGACCGGCAGCCGCGCCCGGATCGAGTTGACGTTCCAGGTCGCGATCTTCACGCGGCCCCCGTCGCCGCCAAGCGATCAGACGGCGAACGAGTTGCCGCAGCCGCAGGACGCGGTGGCGTTGGGATTGGTGACGCGGAAATAGGAGCCGGTCAGATCCTCCACGAAATCGACCTCGCAGCCCAGCATGTACAGGAGCGACATGCCGTCGATGACCACCTTGGCGCCCTCCCGCTCGACGGCGATGTCGCCGTCCTCGTCCCGGTGGTCGAGGGCGAAGCCGTACTGGAAGCCCGAGCAGCCGCCGCCGGAGACGCTGATGCGTAACTTGAGATTGGCCTCGGCCTCGCCAGCCAGGATCTCGCCGATCCGCCGCGCCGCGCGTTCGGTGACGCTGAAGGGAGCCGGAGGGGCCTTGATTTGCGCCATCTGCGACACCTATTCTTGAGCCACCGGGACGCCCATCCCGGTTCGCCCAAATGTAGGCACAGCGATCGTCTTGTCAAACAGCCGCCTTGGCCCAACGGGTGACGCCAGTCGGCCAGAGGGCAGCCGCGCGTGCCAGCGGGCAGGCTATGCCTGCCACCCCGAGAGCAGTCGCGGCCGGCGCCACGCCGAGCCCGCAAGCCGCCTGCGCGACGCCTTCCAGCGCGATCGCGACCGGATCGTGCACAGCACCGCGTTCCGGCGGCTCGAGTACAAGACCCAGGTGTTCGTCAACCACGAGGGCGATCACTTCCGCACGCGGCTGACCCATACGCTTGAGGTTGCGCAGATCGCCCGCACCGCGGCGCGCGCCCTGGCTCTGGACGAGGACCTCGCCGAGGCGGTGGCGCTGGCCCATGACCTGGGCCACAGCCCGTTCGGCCATGCCGGCGAGCTCGCGCTCGACGCCGTGCTGGCCGAGTTCGGGGGGTTCGATCACAACGCGCAGACGCTGCGCGTCGTCACCCATCTGGAGCGCCGCTACGCTGGCTTCGACGGCCTTAACCTCTCGTGGGAGACGCTGGAGGGCGTGGTCAAGCACAATGGTCCGCTGATCGGGGATCGCGCGCCGCCCTACGTCGCCGCCTATTCCGCCGACCACGACCTGGCGCTCGAGAGCTATCCCGGCGCCGAGGCGCAGATCGCCGCGCTGGCCGACGACATCGCCTATGTCAGCCACGACCTCGACGACGGGCTGCGGGCGCGCATGTTCCTGCTCGACGACCTGCGCAGCTTGCCGCTGGTGGGCGAGACGGTCGACATGGTCGCCGGCCTGCATCCGGGCCTCGAGGCGCCGCGTCTGGTGCACGAGACCCTGCGCCGGCTGATCGATACGCTGGTCGGCGATCTGGTCGAGGAGACCGGGCAGCGGCTCGCGGTGCTGGAGCCCGCCGGCGCCGACGACATCCGCGCCGCCGACAGGCCGGTGGCGGCGTTTTCGGCGCCGATCGTCGATGCGCTCGCGGGCTTGCGTAGCTTCTTGCACGCGCACATGTACAACCACTACAAAGTGAAGCGCATGTCGCTGAAGGCACAACGTATCGTCGAGGATCTGTTCGAAGCGCTGCTGCGCGAGCCGGACTGTCTGCCGCCGGCGTGGCGCGCACGCGCCGGCGCGCCGGGCGCGCCGCGGACGGTCGAGGCGATCGCCGACTACATCGCCGGGATGACCGATCGCTACGCGCTCGACGAGCACGATCGCCTGTTCAACCTGACCGCCCGCTACTGATGAACCCTTTCGCCGAGATCCGCGCCGACGTCGTGGCGGCCATCGCCGCCGCGCAGGCCGACGGCAGCCTGCCGGCGGAGCTGCCCATCGATCGGATCACGATCGAGCCGCCGCGCGATCCGAGCCACGGCGACGCCGCCACCAACGCGGCGCTGATCCTCGCCAAGCCCGCGGGGCGCACGCCGATGGAGCTGGCCGAGCTCCTGGCGACGCGGCTCGCCGCGCTGCCCAAGGTCACCGCCGTGCAGGCCGCCAGGCCGGGATTCGTCAACCTGACCCTGCAGGATTCCTTCTGGCGCAGGCAGATCGGGGTCGCGCTGCGCGCCGGAGTGGACTATGGCGCGGCCGACCTCGGCCGCGGCGCGCCGGTCAACGTCGAGTACTGCTCGGCCAACCCGACCGGTCCGCTGCATGTCGGGCACGGCAGAGGCACGGTGTTCGGCGATGCGCTTGCCAACCTGCTCGCCAGGATGGGCTGGGCGGTCACGCGCGAATACTACATCAACGACGCCGGCAGCCAGATCGACCAGCTGGCGCGCTCGCTCTGGCTGCGCTATCGCGAGGCGCTCGGCGACGAGATCGGCCCCATCCCCGAGGGCATGTATCCCGGCGACTATCTGATCCCGCCCGGCCGCGCGGCCGCGGCGAGCGAAGGCCCGCGCTGGCGCGATGCCGACGAGGCGGAATGGCTGCCCGTGTTCCGCGCCAGGGCGGTCGACGCCATGATGGCGCTGATCCGCGACGACCTCGCGGCGATGGGCGTGCGGCACGACGTCTTCACCTCGGAAAAGGCCCTGGTCGAGGACGGCCGGGTCGACGAGGCGGTCGGCCTGCTCGAGGCGGAAGGCCTCGCTTATGTCGGCACCCTGCCGCCGCCGAAGGGCAAGGCGGACGAGGACTGGGAGCCGGTGCCGCTGCTGCTGTTCCGCGCCACCAGGTTCGGCGACGACGTCGACCGGCCGCTCAGGAACTCGCGCGGCGAGTGGACCTACTTTGCCAAGGACCTCGCTTATCATCTTGACAAATATCGTCGCGGCTTCGCCGAGATGATCGACGTGTGGGGCGCCGACCACGGCGGCCACATCAAGCGCATGCAGGCCGCCGTGGCGGCGCTGAGCGGTGACCGGGGCCGCCTCGACCTCAAGATCTGTCAGCTCGTCAACCTGCTGGACGGCGGCGAGCCGCTGCGGATGTCGAAGCGGGCGGGGCGGATCGTGACCCTGCGCGACGTCGTGGACGAGGTCGGCAGGGACGTGGTCCGCTTTATCATGCTGACGCGGCGCAACGATGCGCCGCTCGATTTCGACCTGGCGAAGGTGACCGAGCAGTCGCGCGACAATCCGGTCTGGTACGTGCAGTACGCGCATGCGCGGATCGCGTCGGTGCTGCGCCACGCCGCGGCCGCGGGGCTCGCGGTCGACCGCGCCAGCCTGGAGGCGGCGCCGGTCGAGCTGCTGGCCGATCCGGCGGAGCTCGCGCTGGTGCGCCAGGTCGCGACCTGGCCGCGGGTGCTGGAGGCGGCGGCGGTGCATCACGAGCCGCATCGGCTGACCTTCTACCTGCTGGATCTCGCCGCGAGCTTCCATGCGCTGTGGAATCAGGGTAAGGAGCATGCCGGTCTGCGCTTCCTGCAGGCGGATCAAGCGGCGGTGAGCGGGGCGCGGCTGGCGATGATCGCGGCCGTGCAGGCGGTGCTGGCGGGCGGTCTCCAGCTGATCGGGGTTGAGCCGCTGGAGGAGATGCTGTGAGGTTCGGAGGGGCCATGGCGAAGCGCCGATCGCGTCTCCTGTGGGTGGGGCTTCCCGTCTTCACGGTGTTCGCCGTCTTCGCGGTGATCGTCTGGCTGGCCTACCAGGAGAACGCCCGCGTTCCGGAGGGCGAGCCGCCGCTGGTCAGGGCCATGGCGGGCCCCTACAAGCTGGCGCCCGACGATCCCGGCGGCCGCCAGGTCACGGAGCAAGGCGCGATCAACGACCTGCTGCGCGACGAGCCGGGGCCGGCGCGGCCCGAGCGTGTGCTGCCGCTGCCGGAAGAGCCGCGCGCTCCCGTCATCGGCGCCGCATCGTCCGGCGACGCCGGCCAGACGCCGTCGACGACGGCCGAGGTGGCGCCGGGCGAGGCTTTGCCGGAGCAGGGCGCCGGCGCATCCGGCGAGGCCGATGCGACCCGCGAGGCGGAAGCTGCGCTGGCCCGGTTGCTCGCCGATGTCGGCCCGAGCGCGACAACCGCCGAGCCGCCTCAGGCCGTGCAGGAGCCCCCGCCGCCGGCCGCGCCCGCCACGGCGGCGCCCCCGCCCACGGCGCCTGCGAATGTCGCGCGCGAGGCGGCCGAGGTCGCGACACCGGTCGATGCGCCCTCGCAGGAAGCCGACAAGGCGCTCACCCGTCTGCTCGCCGAAATCGCGGGCCTGCCGCCCGACACCGCGCCCGAGACCGAGCCGGCGCGCGCGCCGGCAGCGGCTGTGCCCGCCATGGCGCCGGCCGAGCCGCACGAGGAGCAGCCTGCCGTCGGGCCGGGCTTTCGCGTCCAGCTCGCGGCGGTCCGTGGGCAGGACGATGCGCACCGCGCATGGGCCAGCCTGGTGGACAAGCTAGGCCCGCTGATCGCCGAGCATCGACCGCTCTACCAGCGCGCGGAGACGGTGAACGGGGTCTTCTATCGGGTTCAGATCGGCCCGTTCGCCAGCGAGCAGGCGGCCGATCGCCTGTGCCTCGAGGTGCAGCGGCGCAACGCGAGCTGCTTCGTTGTCGCCCCCTGAGGCGGCAGCTGTCTGCCGCGCCGCCGTGGTCGGCATCGCGGGCCTGCGGCTGACCGCAGGCGAGCGGCGCCTGCTTGGCGCGCGACCGCCGTGGGGCTTCATCCTGTTCAAGCGGAATTGCGGCAGCCCCGCCCAGGTCGCGCAGCTGATCGCCGAGCTTCGCGAGGCGGCGCGCCGGCCGGATGCGCCGGTCCTGATCGATCAGGAGGGCGGTCGCGTGCAGCGGCTCGAGCCGCCGTACTGGCCGGCGCGGCCGGCCGCCCGGCGGATCGGCGCGATCGCCGAGCAGGATTTCGCGGCCGGGCGCGAAGCCGCATTCCTGCTGGCGCGCCTCATCGCCCATGACCTCCGCGCGCTCGGGATCACGATCAACTGCGCGCCGGTGCTGGATCTCGGGCTGCCGGAGCAGACCAGCGCGATCGGCGATCGCGCCTTCAGCGCCGATCCCGAGATCGTCGCCGCCCTTGGCGAGAGTGTCGTCGAGGGTTATCTCGCCGGCGGCATCCTGCCGGTGATCAAGCATCTGCCCGGGCATGGTCGGGCACGCGTCGACAGCCACGTCGCGCTGCCGCTGGTCGAGAGCGCGAGGTCGGAGCTGGCGGCGAGCGATTTCGCGCCGTTTCGCGCCTGTGCCGGCGCGCCGCTGGCGATCACCGCGCATGTCCGCTACACCGCGCTGGACCGCGAGCGTCCCGCGACCCTCTCACCGAGGATCATCGAGGAGATCGTTCGCGGCGAGATCGGTTTTGCCGGCGCGCTGCTCAGCGACGATCTGAGCATGGGGGCGCTCGGCGGCGCTCTCGGCGAGCGGGCGGCGCGCGCCCGCGAAGCGGGATGCGACATCGCCGTCCACTGCAACGGCCGCCCGGACGAGATGGCAGAGGTTCTGGAAGCCGCCGGCGCGCTCGAAGGGGAGGGCGCGGCACGCGCGCGGCGGGCGCTGGCGCGGCGTACGCCGCCGGCCGCCTTCGATCCGGCCGCCACCGAGGCGCGGCTCGCTGAGATTTTCTGCGGCTTCGCGCCGCGCGATCACGTCGAGCGGATCGCCTGACCATGGATCTCGGGACGATCAGCCATGCGGTCTCCGTCTGGCTACTGCCCGTGGTCCTCGCGATCACCTTCCACGAGGCCGCGCATGGCTGGATGGCCGAGCGCTTCGGCGATCCGACCGCCAGGATGCTCGGTCGTGTCACGTTCAATCCGATCAAGCATGTCGATCCGTTCGGCACGCTGATCCTGCCGGGGCTCTTGTTGCTGATCAACGCGCCGTTTCTGTTTGGCTACGCCAAACCGGTGCCGGTCAATTTCGGGCGGCTGAACCACCCCAAGCGCGACATGATCTGGGTCGCGCTGGCCGGGCCGGCCACCAACATCGCCTTGGCGATCGCATCGGTCTTTCTGGTTCACGTTGCCGTTCTGCTGCCGGCTGCCGTCAGCGGATGGCTCGTGGAGAACCTGGCCAATTCGGTCTTGATCAACGTGGTCTTGGCCGTTTTCAACATGCTGCCGCTGCCGCCGCTCGACGGTGGCCGCGTGCTTACCGGCTTGTTGCCTTACCCTTATGATCTGCGGTTCGCCCGGCTGGAGCGGTATGGCCTGTTCATCCTGCTTGGGGTGCTGTTTCTCGTGCCTTACCTTTCCCAGTCCCTGGGCTACGAGTTCAATCCGATCGCCTACGTGCTGCTGCCACCGGTCGAGTGGATCTACCACCTGATCCTCGGCCTTGCCGGGTTCGCCTGAGTCATGGTGAGCGGCGGCGAGACGGAGGCAGCAGTAGCGGTCCCGCCGGCCGGCTTCGTCGTCGACCTCGACGGCTTCGAGGGCCCAATCGACCTGCTGCTGACGCTCGCCCGCCAGCAGAAGGTCGATCTCGCGAAGATCTCGATCCTCGCCCTCGCCGAGCAGTACCTCGCCTATATCGAGCAGGCGCGCAGCCTCGATCTCGAGATCGCCGCCGACTATCTCGTCACCGCGGCCTGGCTCGCCTACCTCAAGTCCCGGCTGCTGCTGCCGCAGCCGCAGGGCGACGACGAGCCGAGCGGCGAGGAGCTGGCCGAGGCGCTCGCTTGGCGGCTGCGGCGGCTGGATGCGGTCCGCCGTGCCGCACAGGAGCTGCTCGCGCGGCCGCGGCTCGGCCACGAGCGCTTTGCCCGCGGCTGTCCGGAGGGCCTGCGGGTGCGGCGCAGGAGCCGGTTTCGCCTCACCCTGCACGAGCTGCTGCAATGCTATGTCGAGCACCGGCTCAAGGCGCGCGATCACACGCTCAGGCTCGAGCCGGCGCCGGTGGTCCGCGTCGAGGACGCGCTCAAGCGGCTCACCCGGATGCTCGGCGGCCCCGACTGGCAGAGCCTGCTGGCGTTCCTGCCGGCGGGCCTCGGTGACGAGCGGGTCCGGCGCTCGGCGCTCGCGGCGCATCTCGCCGCCAGCCTCGAGCTCACCCGCGCCGGCATGATCGAGATCAGCCAGGCGAGCCCGTTCGGGCCGATCTATCTGCGGCGACGGCGATGAGCCGCGAGCTTGCCAAGCGGGTCGTCGAGGCGCTGCTGTTCGCCGCCGAGGAGCCGCTCGACGTGCCGACGATTCAGGCCCATCTGTCCGGCGAGGTGCACGCCGGCGCGCTGCTCGACGAGCTGATGCGCGAGTACGCCGAGCGCGGCGTCCGCCTGGAGCGCCGCGGCGGCCGCTACGCCCTGCGGACCGCGCCGGACCTCGCGGGCTATCTGCAGCGCGAGCAGGTGCAGTCGCGGCGGCTGTCGCGCGCCGCCCTCGAGACTCTGGCGATCATCGCCTACCACCAGCCGGTCACCCGCGCCGAGATCGAGGAGATACGCGGCGTGAGCGTCAGCTCGGGCACCCTCGATCTGCTGTTCGAGACCGGCTGGGTGCAGCCGAAGGGCAGGCGGGAAACCCCTGGACGGCCCGTCACGTGGGTCACCACGTCCGACTTCCTCGATCATCTCGACCTGACCTCGCTCGACGATCTGCCGCGCATCGACGAGCTGGTCCAGGTCGGACTGCTCGGCCCTGCCCTCGGCGCCGTGCCGCCTGCCGAGCCGGAGGACCCGCCGTCCGCGACAGCGCCGCAGGGCGACGACCGCGAGGCGTGAGCCGGGCGGAGGCTCCGCGGCCTTGACCTGCCGCCGCTGAGCCCGTACCTGCAATCGCCCAAGGACCAGGTCCCCACAACATGCAAGGCCGCCGGCCGCTCATGGCACACGCGCTCGCCCGATCCAGCCCCGGCAGCGGTCTCGAGGTGACGGACCTGCGGCATGCCTATGGTCAGCGCCTCGTGGTCAACGGCGTCAGCCTGCAGCTGCCGGACGGTGAGGTGCATTGCCTGGTCGGACCGTCAGGCTGCGGCAAGACCACCATCCTGCGCCTGATCGCCGGCCTCGAGCCCCTCCAGGGCGGGCGCATCCGGCTCGGCGGCGACCTGCTCGCCGAGCCGGGCTACGCCGTGCCTCCCGAGACCCGCCGGGTCGGGCTGATGTTCCAGGATTTCGCGCTGTTCCCGCATCTGCGGGTCCGCGACAACGTCGCGTTCGGCCTGCGCGGCCTGGACCCTCGGCGGCGTCGTCAGCGGGCCGAGGAGCTGCTCGCTCAGGTCGACATGAGCGGCTACGGCGACAGCTATCCGCACATGCTCTCGGGCGGCGAGCAGCAGCGGGTGGCGCTCGCCCGCGCGCTGGCGCCGAACCCGCGCGTGATCCTGCTGGACGAGCCGTTCTCGAGCCTCGATGCCACCTTGCGCGAGCATGTGCGCGACGACACGATCGCCCTGCTGCGGCGCTCCGACACGCCGGTGCTGATGGTCACGCACGACGCCGAGGAGGCAGTGCGGGTCGCCGACCGCATCCACGTGATGCTCGGCGGGCGGATCATCCAGAGCGGCACGCCGGCCGAGCTGTACCGGCGGCCGGCATCGCCCTTCGTCGCCGGGTTCTTCGGGCCGCTGAACCGCTTCAAGGGCTGGGTCGTCGCCGGCCAGGTGAGCACGCCGCTCGGCCCCGTCGAGGTATCCGATCTCGCCGACGGCACCGCGGTGGACGTGCTGATCCGACCGGAGGCGCTGCGGCTCGCGCGCGATGGCGGCGCGACGACGCCGCGCTTTCGCATCCACCGGATCCGCGACCTCGGCACCAGCCGGACGCTGGAGCTGCAGGTGCCGGACGGCCCGATCCTCACGGTGCGCATGACCGGCGGCACGGACTTCGCCGTCGGCGACAACGTGGCCGTGGAGATCGACCCCCGGCAGACCTACATCTATCGTGCGACGAGCGTGCGCTCTGCCTAGCGCCGGGCATGCGGTGGCGGGGGGTAGCGTTGCGCGGCTTGGGGTTTTCTGCGACACTTCACGCAAGAGAGGGTCCGGCCCAGGGGCCCGATGCGGCTTTGGGGCCGCGGCACGCACGAGGAGCTTCCGATGAGTATCGGTATCTGGCAGGTGATCCTCGTCCTGGCGATCGTCCTGATCCTGTTCGGCGCCGGCAAGCTGCCGAAGGTGATGGGCGACGTCGCCAAGGGCGTGAAGAACTTCAAGAGCGGCCTCAAGGACGAGGACGAGGATCAGAAGGTCATGGCCGACGTGACGCCGCGGGGCGGCGAGACGCCGGTCAACCGGCGGGACGAGGCGGCCAAGTCCTGAGCGGTCGCGATCGAGCATAGGGAGGGCCAGCGATGTTCGACATCGGCTGGTCGGAAATGGCCGTCATCATGCTGGTGGCGTTGGTGGTGATCGGCCCCAAGGACCTGCCGCGGCTGGCGCGCACCCTGGGCCAGTGGGCCGCCAAGGGGCGGGCCATGGCGCGCGAGTTCCAGCGCTCGCTCGAGGACATGGCGCGTGAGGCCGAGCTCGACGACGTCAAGCGCGAGATCGAGAAGATCGGTCGCACCAACATCCGCAGGAGCATCGAGAAGACGATCGACCCGACCGGCGAGCTCGGTAGAGCCTTTCAACCGAACGGCAGCAGCAAGGCCGCCGGGAAGGGCGCGGTTGCGTCTTCCGCGAACGGCGAGGCGAAGGAGCCGTCGGCCGTCGACCCCGAGCCGGCCGAGCCCGAAGCGGCGGTCCAGCCCGGCACGGCCACCGTCGCGGCGACCGCAAAGGATGCGACGCCACGAGCGAAGGCGAAGCCGAAGCCGGCGGCCAGGCGGAAGACGGCGAAGCCCAAGACCGCCGCAGAGGCCACAACTGCCGCCGCGAGCACGCCCAAGCCCGCCTCGTCGGAGAGCGGCGAGGCAGAAACCGTGGCCGAGCCGCGCTAGGCCGAGACGGCCATCGGCGCGGCGGCGTTCCAGGCCGAAGCTGGCAGAGCGAACTCCAGGATCGAGATGATCGATGGCGATCCTAAAGGATCTCGATGACCGACAGATGCCGTTGCTCGATCACCTGATCGAGCTGCGCAACCGTCTAATGTACTCCTGCATCGCGATCTTCATCGGGTTCGGGATCTGCTATTTTTTTGCCGAGGACATCTACCAGTTCCTGGTGCAGCCGCTTGCCGACATCTACAAGGGGCAGACCGGCAAGCGCATGATCTATACTGGCCTGACCGAGGCCTTCTTCACCTACGTGAAGGTGGCGTTCTGGGCTGGTACCTTCCTGACCTTCCCGTTCGTCGCGAGCCAGTTGTGGCTGTTCATCGCGCCCGGCCTCTATCGGAGCGAGAAGCGGGCTTTCCTGCCGTTCCTGGTGGCGACGCCGGTGCTGTTCTTCCTCGGCGGCGCGATGGTCTACTACTTCATCTTCCCGCTCGCCTGGCGCTTCTTCCTGAGCTTCGAGACACCTGGGGGCGACGGCGCGCTGCCGATCGAGCTGGAAGCACGAGTCGGCGAATACCTGTCGCTGGTAATGAAGCTGATCTTCGCGTTCGGGCTCTGCTTCCAGCTGCCCGTGGCGCTGACCCTGATGGGGAGGGTCGGCCTGATCAGCGCGGACGCGCTCGCGCGCAATCGGCGATACGCGATCGTCGGCGTGTTCGTGGTGGCCGCCGTCCTTACGCCGCCCGACATCATCAGCCAGATCGGCCTCGCCATCCCGATCCTCGTGCTTTACGAGATCTCCATCATCGCCGTGCGGATCGTCGAGCGTAAGCGCGCCGAGGCGGAGGCGGCGGCAGAGGCGGAGGAGCAGGGTCAGCCGGAGCCCGGCGGCGACCTCGACCGAAGTCCGTGACAAGGTTAGCATCCGGGCCGCGACGTTGGCCGACCCGCCAGGATCATGAATCGGTCGCGTCTGCCCCGTTCTTACTCTCGCACCCGTGATCAGCCATGCACGACCTGAAGTTGTGGCGTGACCAACCCGATGCGCTCGAGGCGGCCTTGCGCCGTCGCGGCATCCCATCGATGGCGCATGACTTGCTCGAGCGCGACAAGGCGCTGCGCGCGGTTCAGACCGAGCTTCAGGAGCAGCAGGCGAGGCGCAACGCGCTGTCGAAGGAAATCGGCAGGATGCGCGCGCAGGGCGGCGATGCCGCGGCCGCGATCGCCGAGGTCGGCCGGCTGAAGGAGGCTCTCCAGATCGGCGAGGAGCGGCTGCGCGCCCTCTCCGACGCGCTCGACGCGGAACTTGCCGGCATCCCCAACCTGCTGGCGGACGACGTCCCCGACGGCGTGGACGAGAGCGGCAATGTCGAGCTCCGGCGGTGGGGCGAGCCGCGGGCCTTCGACTTCACGCCCAAGGAGCACGACGATCTCGGGGCGCCGCTCGGCATGGACTTCGCCCGGGCCGCGAAGCTTTCCGGCGCCCGTTTCGTCACGCTCTTCGATCAGCTTGCCCGCCTCGAGCGCGCCCTCGCGGCCTTCATGCTCGACCTCCACGCCACGGAGCACGGCTACACCGAGGTCGCCGTGCCATACCTGGTGCGCGATCACGTGCTGTTCGGCACGGGCCAGCTGCCCAAGTTCGGCGAGGACAGCTTCCGCACGACGACCGGGCACTGGCTGATCCCGACGTCCGAGGTGGCGCTGGCCAATCTGGTCGCCGACGAGATCCTCGCCGAGGAGCAGCTGCCGCTGCGCTACACCGCCTACACGCCCTGCTTTCGCTCCGAGGCCGGCGCTGCAGGCAAGGACACCACGGGGATGATCCGGCAGCACCAGTTCTCCAAGGTCGAGCTGGTGAGCATCACCCGACCCGATGCGTCGGTCGAGGAGCACGAGCGGATGACGCGTTCCGCCGAAACCGTGCTGCGACGTCTGGAACTGCCTTACCGGGTCGTGCTGCTGTGCGCCGGCGATACCGGCTTCGCGGCCCGCAAGACCTACGACATCGAGGTCTGGTTGCCGGGGCAGGGGCGCTATCGCGAGATCTCGAGCTGCTCGAACTGCGGCGACTTCCAGGCGC
>DASUGG010000155.1:0-11306 GCA_036274135.1 Geminicoccaceae bacterium | reverse complement strand
CGCGATGCTGCTGCCGGGCCCGCTCGGCCTCGAGCCGGCTCACCTCCTCCTGCTGCCAGCCGTGCGCCGCGGCCGCCGCAGCGGCCTGCGCCGCGGCCTCCGCCTCGGCGGCGCCGGCCGCCTCGATCTGCGCCGTCGCGGCCGCCAGCGCCGCGATCAGCTCGGCGCGCGCCGCCGCCTGCTGCTCCGCCTGCGCCAGCGCCTGGCGGGCGATCGCCTCGTCCGCCTGCGCCTCGCGCAGCCGCGCCGTCAGCATGATCAGGCCGTCGCGCTGCGCGCGCGCCGCCGCCAGTGCCTGCGCGTCCTCGCCGGCCTGCTCGGCCGCGGACAGCTGCTCGAAGCCGCGCTGCGTCTCCTCGAGCTGCGCCAGGTCCTGCTCGAGCTCGGCAGCACTCTGCTCCAGCCCGGCGATCGCATGCCGCAGCTCGGCCAGCTCGCGCTCGAGGGCCAGGTAGCGGCCCTTCGGCTTGCCGCGCCGGTCGACCAGTTCGAGCAGCGCCGCCTCGACCGCAGCGCGCAGCGCCGGGCCGCGCTCGTCGCCGATCGTCTGGCCGAGCTCGGCATCGAGGCAGGACTGCAGGGTCGCGCGGGCACCGTCGCCCAGCGCGGGCAGGGCGAAAGAGTGGCCCTGCGCGACCCACAGCACGCCCCAGATGTCGCTTTCGCTGCGCCGGCCGGCCTGATCGGACCCCAGCAGCCGCTCGAGCTCGGCCTCGGCGTCGTCGCCGTCGATGCGCGAGCCGTCCGGCAGGTGCAGATGCGCGAACGGCCGCTTCAGGAACTGCTTCTCGATGCGGTAGCGCCCGCCGCCGATCTCGAAGTCGAGCGCGACGCGCGGCGCCGTGCGATGCCGGCTCGGCTGGAAGCTCTGCACGCTCCTGGCGCTCGATCGGTGCTTCTCGAACAGGGCCGCGACCAGCGCCGCCAGCAGCGTCGACTTGCCCATCTCGTTGGGGCCGACGATCAGGTTGAGGCCGTCCGTCAGCCCGCGCACGCGGACCGGCCGGTCGAACTTGCGGAACTGGTCGAGCTCGAGCGCGCGGAGCTTCATGACGCGAGCTTCTGGTGCTCGAGGAACAGGCGCATCAGCGCCTCGGCCGCGATCTCGCGCTCCGGGTCGGCCCGCTCGTCGGCCAGGTCCTTCAGCCGCGCCGCCGCGGCGCGCACGAAGCCGGTCCTGGCGATCGCGTCGAGATCGTGCGGCGAGGGAGCCAGATAGAGCCGCGCGTCATCGAGCCTCAGATGGCAGAGCGCCGCCCGCAGCGAGCGGTCGATGCGCTGCGCGAACAGGGCGCGGTCGGCGAGCGAGAGGGTGCCTTCGACGACGAGGTCCACGAGCAGCCGGGCGGGGTCCGGGGCCAGCCCGCGGATGCGCTGGTCGAGCACCGCGACGTCGGCAGCACCATGCAGCGTCTCGCGCTCGCGCAGCCAGCGATGGCGCGCCGTCGGCAGCGGCTGCACGCTCGGCGCCGCGCCCGGACCCGCGATCTCGACCAGCAGCACGGCACCTTCCTGTTGGTCGAAGTCGTCCGGCTCCGGCGTGCCGGCATACCAGCAGCGCTTGCCGATCTCGCGCTGGCCGTGCCAGTCGCCGAGCGCCAGGTAGTCGAGTCGCGCCGCCTTCGGGCGCGCCGGGTCGACGTAGTTGCCCTGGCTGCGGTCGGCGGCGCCGAAGCGGGTCACCGAGCCGTGCGCGAGGCCGATCCGCAGCGTCCCGTCCGGCGTCGTCGCCTCGTTCATCCAAAGGGTCGGATCGGCGAGAGTCTGGCGGCGCTGCAGCGGCGCCGGCAGCAGCCACGCCCCGGCCTCGCCGTGCGCGTCCTGCGCGAGCGGGCAGGGCTCCGGCGCGCGATGCAGCCGGACGTTGGCGGGCAGGCCGTGCCGCGCGACGCGGTCCCACAGGCCGTTCGGCCGGTCGGCGTCGTGGTTGCCCGGAATGACGTGCCAGGTCACCGCGTCCAGCGCGCGCATCCGCTCGATCGGCTGGAACAGGGTGCGGTCGGACAGCCCGTCGTGGTCGTACAGGTCGCCCGCGACCAGCACGGTGAGCGCGCCGTGCGCCTGCGCCAGGCCGCCGATCGTCGCGATCGCCTCGAGCCGGGCCTCCTGCAGCAGGCTCATCGTGGCATCGTCGACGAAGCGGAAGACCTTGCCGATCTGCCAGTCGGCGGTGTGGATCAGCCGCAACGTTGTGTCCTTGAGACCGACGCCGGTCGGGCCGGTTGCCGGCATCGGGATAGCCGAAGCTTAGCCGAGCCGCGGCGCCCGGACAACGCGCTCTCTATATGGCCGCTCGCCGGGGGCGCTCGCCGCCGCCCGGCGCCGCCGGCCGGCGCCCGCGCCGCGTTGCGGATTTGCTGGCCCCCGCCGCACGCGGTATATCCAGCGGATACTCGAGACCGGGCGCGACAAGCGAGGATCGGCGCATGGAAATCAAGGTGGGCGGCTTTTTCGGCCTGTTGGTGCTGATCGCCGACGTCTGGGCAATCGTCAACGTGTTCGGCAGCTCCGCCTCGAACATGGCGAAGGTGGTGTGGACCGTGCTGATCCTGGTGCTGCCGGTGCTCGGCTTCATCATCTGGCTGATCGCCGGGCCGCGCTCGGTCAAGACGCACACCTGACGCACGCCGCCGCGATCACAGCTCCTGCGGCAGGGAACCCATCGGCGCCCGCCGGTGTTCACAGGTTATCGGCAGTCTTGATGCCGCCGATCTGACCACCATGGAGGTCCCCATGCTGTACTGGGCCGTCGTCTTTCTCGTGATCGCCTTGATCGCCGGGTTGTTTGGCTTCGGCGGCATCGCTTCGGCATCAGCCGGAATCGCGCAAATTCTCTTCTACATCTTCCTGGTGCTGCTCGTCATTTCGCTGGTGATGTACTTCGCCCGCGGCCGCCGCCCGCCGGTCTGATCTGCACGGCGCCGCTTCTCGAAGCGTCCGTCAGTTGCGCATGCGGGCGCCGGAGGGGTCGTAGAGCGGCGCCGGGGCCACCCGCGCGGCGCGGCGCTCGCCGAGGATCTCCACTGAAAGCGCCGCCTCAGGCGTCGCCAAATCCGGCTCGACATAGGCGAGCGCGATGCTCTGGACGACGGTGTGACCGTAGCCGCCCGAGGTCACGAAGCCCACGACGCGATCGTCGCACAAGACCGGCTCGTCACCGACCGCATCGGCGTCGCCGGGGTCGACCACCAGGGTGCTCAGCACGTGCGTGCGCGGTTGATCGCGCAGCTTCGCCGCGGCCTCGCGGCCTACGAAATCCTTGCGCCAGTCGATGAAGCTGGCAAGGCCCGACTGGAACGGCGTGTAGTCGGGCGTGTATTCGCGCAGCCAGGCGCCGAAGCTCTTCTCGAGCCGCAGCGAATGCAGTGCCCGGCCGCCGAAATGGCGCAGCCCGAAGTCCGCGCCCGCGCGCAGCAAGGCATCGTAGACCGCGACCTGATAGCCTGCCTCCAGATAGATCTCGTAGCCCAGCTCGCCGGTGAACGAGACCCTGGCCACCAGCGCCGGGGCCATCGCGACCTGCATGCGCCGCAGCGAGAAGAAGCGGAACGCCTCGCTTGCGACGTCCTCCGTGGTGAGCCGCGCCAGCAGTTCGCGCGAGCGCGGCCCGGCGATGGCGAAGCCGCCGAGATGCGCCGTCAGCGGCCGCACGGTCACGCCGCGCTCGGGCAGGCGGCTCTCGAACCAGCGCAGGTGGAAGGATTCGGCGAGGCCCGAGCCGAAGATCATGAAGCGGTCGGGCGCGAGGCAGGCGAGCGTGAGGTCGCCCATCAGCCTCGCCGACGGGCTGAGCATCGGCGCGAGCAGCATGCGGCCCGGCGCCGGCAGGCGGCTCGCGAGCAGCCCGTCCAGCCAGGCGGCGGCGCCCGGGCCCGTGACCTCGTACTGGGCGTAGTTGGCGATCTCGAGCAGGCCCACGGCCTCGCGCACGGCGCGGCACTCGCCGCCGACGGGCCCGTGCGCTTTGGAGCGCCGGAAGGTCGGCGTCTCATGAGCCTCGCTGCCGTCGGGCGCGAACCACAGCGCGTGCTCGAGGCCGAAGCTCGCGCCGAAGACCGCATTCTGGGCCTTCAGCCGGTCGTAGACCGGCGTGGTGCGCAGCGGCCGCGCCGCCGGCAGCTCCTCGTTCGGAAAGATGATCGAGAAGCGGCGCCGGTAGTTCTCCTGCACCTTGGCGTTGGTGTAGGCGCGCGTCGCGAACCCGCCGAAGCGCGCGACGTCCATCGCGAACACGTCGATGCCGGGATCGCCCTCGGCGATCCACTGCGCCAGCGTCAGGCCGACGCCGCCGCCCTGCGAGAAGCCGGCCATGACGCCGCAGGCAACGTAGAAGTTGTGCAGCCCTGGCACCGGCCCGACCAGCGGATTGCCGTCGGGCGCGAAGGTGAACGGCCCGTTGATCACCCGCTTGATGCCGGCCTCGGCGAGCACCGGGAAGTGCTGGAAGGCGACCTCGAGGCGAGGTGCGATGCGATCGAGGTCCGGCGGCAGCAGCTCGTGGCTGAAATCGGCCGGCGTGGTGCGCTCCGACCAGGGCCGGCAGTCCTGCTCGTAGGTGCCGACCAGCAGGCCCTTGCCCTCCTGGCGCAGATACAGCTCGCCCTCGAAGTCGATGCAGCCGGGCACCTCGTCGGTCCGCGCCGCCACCTCCGGTATCTCGTCGGTGATCAGGTAGTGGTGCTGCATCGCGAGCACCGGCAGCTCGAGGCCGACCAGGCGGCCGACCTCGCGCGCCCAGAGGCCGCCGGCGTTGACCACGATCTCCGCCCTGATCTCGCCCTTGGGCGTGCTGACCCGCCACCCGCCGCGCTCCGGCGCCAGCGCCGTCACCGGGGTGAAGCGGTGCACCTCTGCGCCACCGATCTGCGCGGCCTTGGCGTAGGCCTGCGTCACCCCCGACGGGTCGACGTGGCCCTCATAGGGGTCCCAGAGCGCGCCCAGGAAGTGCCTCGCCTCGATGAGCGGCAGCTTCGCCTTGGCCTCCGCGACCGAGATCAGCTCGCTCTCGAGGCCGAGATAGCGGCCGCGGGCGTGCGCCGTCCTGAGGAAGTCGAGCCGCTCGGGCGTACCCGCCAGCATGAGGCCGCCGACCAGATGGATGCCGCAGGACTGGCCGGAGATCGCCTCGAGCTCGCGGTAGAGCCGTATGGTGTAGTCCTGCAGCTTGGCGACGTTGGGGTCGCTGTTCAGCGTATGCATGCCGCCGGCGGCGTGCCAGGTGGAGCCCGAGGTCAGCTCGTCACGCTCGAGCAGCACGACGTCGCGCCAGCCGAGCTTGGTGAGATGGTAGAGCACGCTGCAGCCGACCACCCCGCCGCCGATCACCACCACCTGCGCGTGCGCTTTCATCGGCTCATCCTGCCTGGAATCTGAACCTATGCCTCGACCGGCGCCTTGACATCCGGCGCCCTGGCGCCGACGAGCGGGCCCGCCAGCTCGATGTCCTCGTCGATCTCCTCCCAATGGAGGCCGAACCGCCCGATCTCGCACGCCACCCGCTGCGCCGGCGTCGCCTTGAGCAGCCGCGGGTACCACCACAGCGGCGCGCTCACCGTGCGCCCATCCTTCAGCGTGACGACGAGGTCCCGATCGGTGCGCCACACCGATCTGATCAGGTCCGGTTGGTCGAGCAACGTGGGCATGCCGCATCCTACGCAGGCGGGGCGGTGAAGGCCAGGGGCAGGTCCGGCGCGGCGGTCAGCGCGGCCGGTCGCCGGCGAGCGAGACCCGGTGCATCTCGCGGCGGTGGCCGTGGTAGTCGTTGAGCGGGTAATGCAGGCTCGCCCGGTTGTCCCACAGCGCCAGCGAGCCCGGCCGCCACTGGAAGCGGCAAGTGAACTCGGGCCGCACTTGGTGCGCGAACAGCCAGCCCAGCAGCGGCTCGCTCTCGGCCTCGGTCATGTCCTCGAAGCGGGTCGTGTGGGCGAGGTTGACATAGAGCGCCCTGCGGCCGGTCTCGGGATGGGTGCGGACCACCGGATGGAACGTGCCGGTCTCGCCGACCTCGGCGCCAGCGCGCCTTGCGCGCGTTTCCTCACGCGTCTTGAGCGCCACCGGCTTGTTGGCGACGTTGAGCGCGCGAAGGCTTCCCAGCAGCCGCTGCATGCCGTCCGAGAGCGCCTCGTAGGCCATGACCATGTTGGCGAACATGGTGTCGCCGCCGACCGGCGGGGTCTGCAGCGCGTACAGCATCGTCGCCATCGCCGGGCGCTCGAGATAGGCGGTGTCGGAGTGCCAGACGCCGCCGAAGTTGGCACGCTCGTGCGCCTCCTTGATCACCGGCAGCACCAGCGGGCAGTCGGGCAGGCCGCGCACATAGGGATATTCGACCACCTCGCCGAAGCGCCGCGCCAGCGCCAGCAGGTCGTGCGGCGAGAGCCTCTGGTCGCGGAAGAAGATCACGATGTGCTCGAGCAGCGCCGCGCGCAGCGCCGCGACCGTCGCCTCGTCGAGCGGCGCCGCGAGGTCCACGCCCGCGATCTCGGCGCCGAGCGCGCCGCTGAGCGGCCTGGCCTCCGGCCGATGCATCGTCGCCGCCATCTGCGTCTCCCCGATCGCCCTGGGGCGCATTCTAGGCGACGCGCGCCGGATCGGGTACCCGTGCATGTGATGACGGCGGTACCCGACGGGCCGCGCGGGTGCTTGACCATTGCCGTCCGAGCCCCCACGAATCAGGGCCGAGTGCCATGCAGTCCGGATGAACATCGTGACGCGAACTCCGCGCTGGCTGCGGCCGGCGGTCGACTACGGGCCGCTCGCGGCCTTCTTCCTGACCTACGTGCTGTACGGCCTGATGGCGGCCACGGCGGTGGTCATCGGCGCGAGCCTGGCGGCGGCGCTCGCCGCCTGGGCGCTGGAGCGGCGCCTGCCGCTGATCCCGCTGATCACCGCGGCCGTCGTGGCGGTGTTCGGCGGCCTCACCCTATGGTTGCACGACGAGACCTTCATCAAGATGAAGCCGACCATCGTGCAGGCGCTGTTCGCGGCGGTCCTGCTCGGCGGCCTCGTTCTCAAGCGGCCGCTGCTGAAGCCGCTGCTCGGCAGCATGCTGCCGCCGATGAGCGATCGCGCCTGGGGCCAGCTCACCTTGCGCTACGCGCTGTTCTTCATCGCCATGGGGTTGCTCAACGAGCTGGTCTGGCGCAGCCAGTCGACCGATGTCTGGGTGAGCTTCAAGGTGTTCGGCCTGCCGCTGCTGACCATCCTCTTCATCGCCAGCCAGCTGCCGTTCCTCAACCGGCACGCCGGTCAGGCGGCGCGTCTCGAGCCCGAGCCGCGGGCCGCGCCGTCAGGCGCCGTCCGCCTGCGCCCCAAGGGCCCCGGCGGCTGAGCGGACGCGAGAGCGCGACCCGGCGTCGGCTCAGGCGTTGGCGCGCGCCAGCGCCGCATGCAGCAGCACGTTGGCGCCGTCCTCGCAGGCCTGCGGCGAGGCGTATTCGGCCTCGTTGTGGCTGATGCCGTCCTTGCACGGCACGAAGATCATCGCCGTCGGCACGACGCGGGCCATGTAGACCGCATCGTGGCCGGCGCCGCTCACGATCTCGCGCGAGCTGAGGCCGAGCCCGGCCGCCGCCCGCCGCACGGCGTCGATGCAGTCGGGGTCGAAGGCCACCGGCGGCGCGTACCAGATCTCGTGCAGATGCAGCTCGACGCCGGCGGCGCGGCCGCGCGCCTGCTCGAACGCCTCGCGCAGCGCATGGTCCATCGCGTCCATCGCCGCGCCGTCGGGATGGCGCAGGTCGATCGTGAACTCGACGCGGCCCGGCACGGTGTTGCGCGAGCCCGGGAAGGCGCGCATCTCGCCGACCGTGGCGCGCCCGTCCGGCGCCCGGTCCTCGGCGATCCGGTAAATGTCGCCGAGCAACTCGGCGGCAGCGCGCAGCGGGTCCCGCCGCGCCGGCATCGGCGTCGGTCCGGCATGTGCCTCGGCGCCGATCACCTCGACGTCGTACCAGCGCGTGCCCTGGCCGCCGGTGACCACGCCGATCCGCTTGCCCTCCGCCTCGAGGATCGGACCCTGCTCGATGTGCAGCTCGAACAGGGCGTCGAGCGGCCGGTGCCCGACCTGCCGCTCGCCGGCATAGCCGATGCGCCGCAGCTCGGCGCCGATAGTCCTGCCCTCACGGTCGGCGCGCGCCAGCGCGTAGTCGAGATCGAACACGCCGGCGAACACCCCCGATGCGATCATCGCCGGCGCGAAGCGCACGCCCTCCTCGTTGGTCCAGTTGACCACCTCGAGCGGCGCCTCGGTCTCGATCCCGCGATCGTTCAGCGTACGGACCACCTCGAGCGCCGCCAGCACGCCGAGCGCGCCGTCGAACTTGCCGCCGGTCGGCTGGCTGTCGAGATGGCTGCCGAGCGCCACCGGCGGGCGGTCCGGATCGCGGCCTCGGCGATAGCCGAACATGCTGCCCATGCGGTCGACCGTGACGGCGAGCCCGGCCTCCTCGCACCAGCCGTGGAACAGGTCGCGGCCGCGCTTGTCCTCGTCGGTCAGGGTCTGACGGTTGACGCCGCCCTTGGCCGTGGCGCCGATCTGGGCCATCGTCATCAGGCTCTGCCAGAGCCGCTCGCCGTTCACCCTGGGGTCCATGTCGCCTCGCGATCGTTGCTGTATGACCGGCCCGGCTGCGGCCGCCGCGGGTCAGGCCCGGAACTGATGCACGACATAAAACCATGCCCCCGGCGCCGATGAAAGGACCGTGCCGGCGCTGATCACCAGGCAGCCGGCCGCGGCCGCCCGCCCCGTTCGCGATCCCGCTCGGCAATGCGCTTGCTCCCCTCCTCCCGAAGCGGCAGGGTAGGGGTGGCGGCTGCGTGCCGCGTCGGGGGGGCAATGGAGCGGGGGGCGTCAAAGCCTGCCGTGGCAATCGACATCGACGGCGTGAGCAAGGTCTTCGCGAGCGCCGAAGGTGCGGTGCGCGCGCTCGACGACGTGTCGCTCGCCATCCGCGAGAACGAGTTCTTCACCCTGCTCGGGCCATCCGGCTGCGGCAAGACGACCCTGTTGCGGCTGATCGGCGGCTTCGAGCACGCCGACAGCGGGAGGATTCTGCTGCACGGCGAGGACATCTCCGCGCTGCCGCCGTACAGGCGCCCCGTCAACATGGTGTTTCAGAGCTACGCGCTGTTCCCGCACATGACGGTGGCCGGCAACATCGGCTTCGGCCTGGAGATGCTGGGGAGGCAGAAGGCCGAGGTGGCCGCGGCGGTCGACCAGATGCTCCGGCTCGTGCAGATGGAGGGCCTGCGCAATCGGCGCCCGGGCCAGCTCTCGGGCGGCCAGCAGCAGCGCGTCGCGCTCGCCCGCGCGCTGGCGCCCCGCCCGCGCGTGCTTCTGCTCGACGAGCCGCTGTCCGCGCTCGACCTCAAGCTCCGCAAGGAGATGCAGATCGAGCTCAAGCGCCTGCAGCACGAGACGGGCATCACGTTCATCTTCGTGACCCATGACCAGGGGGAGGCGCTCACCATGTCGGACCGGATCGCGGTCATGAGCGACGGTCGCCTCCTGCAGACCGGCACGCCGCGCGAGATCTACGACCGCCCCGCCGACCGCTTCGTGGCCAACTTCATCGGCGAGACGAACTTTCTGCAGGCCGACGTGGTCGCGACCGGTGCCGGCCGGGCGCGGCTGCAGCTGGCCCTGGGTCCCGAAACCGAGGCCGAGCTACCGGACGGCGCGCCGAGCTCGGGCCGGGTGACCGTCGTCGTCCGGCCGGAGCATGCGATGCTCACGCCTGATCCCGAGCAAGGTACTTTGAGCGGCGTGCTGGAGAACATCGTCTACTTCGGCACCGACACGCACTACTACGTCAAGCTGGCGAGCTGCGAGACGTTGATCTCCCGCATCCAGAACACGCGCGATGACGAGGCCGTGTACGAGAAGGGCCAGCGAGTCGGCATCGTGCTTCGGAAGGGCGCGGTGCAGATCCTGCGCGACTGACATGGTGGACATGGCCGGCAGGGACAGGAGCGCGCGCACGGCCGCCCAAGCGGCAACGGTCGCACGGCGCCGCGAGGTCTCCCGGTGCTGGCTGCTGTGCGCGCCGGCACTGCTCGTGCTGCTGCTTGCGGCGTCCGGTCCGCTCCTGATCGTGCTCGCCTATTCGTTCCTGAAGCCTGGCGGCTATGGCGGCGTGCAGTGGGAGCTCTCGACGCAGGCCTGGGTCAGCGTCTTGCTGCAACGCGACATCTTCGACGACACGCTGGGGCTGGCGGATGCGCATCTGTCGATCTTCTGGCGCTCCTTGCGCCTCGCCTCGCTGACCACGCTGCTCGCTTTGCTGCTCGGTTTCCCGACCGCCTACTTCATCGCCACGCGGCCGGAAGCGCGGCGCGCGCACTGGCTGTTCGTGATCACGATCCCCTTCTGGACCAACCTGCTGATCCGCACGTTCGCCATCATGGAGGTGATCCGCAACAACGGCATCATCAACTCGGCGCTGCTCGGCCTCGGCGTGATCGAGACGCCGATCCAGATGCTGTTCACCGACTTCGCGATCATGCTCGGCATGGTCTATGTCTATCTGCCGCTCATGGTGCTGCCGCTGTACGCTTCGATGGACAAGCTGGATTTCCGCTTGGTCGAGGCTGCCTACGACCTGTATGCGAGCCGCTTCCAGGTGCTGCGGCGCGTGATCGTCCCGTTGGTCCGGCCGGGCATCATCGCCGGCTCGATCCTCGTGTTCATCCCCGCGCTCGGCGCGTATGTAACGCCGCGCGTGCTCGGCGGCGGCAAGAACATGATGCTCGGCAACCTGATCGAGCTGCAGTTCGGCCAGGGCCGCAACTGGCCGCTCGGCGCCGCGCTGTCCATGACGCTCCTGCTGCTCGTGATGGCAGCGCTCCTGGTCTATGTGCGCAGCGCCGCGCGCCCGGCCGACCGCGATGGCTGAGCTGCGCCGCGGCGGCCGGCCGTTCGTCGTCACGCGCCAGCTGGGCTTCACGCCGGTCGCGCTGGTCTGCTTCGTCATGCTCTACGCGCCGATCGTGACGCTGGTCCTATACTCGTTCAACGCGGGCACGTCGGTGGCGATCTGGGAGGGCTGGTCCTGGCGCTGGTACGCGGCGGCCTGGAACAATGCGCAGGTCCAGGAGGCGGCGGCCCGCTCGCTGGTCGTGGCGAGCTGCGCATCGCTGATCGCGACCGTGCTGGCCACGATGGCCGCGCTGGGCACCACTCGGACGACGTGGTTCCGCGGTCAGACCGCCATCTACGCCATGATCACCCAGCCGCTCATGGTGCCCGAGATCGTGACCGGGGTGGCGCTTCTCATCTTCTTCGCGATGATCAAGATCGCAACCGG
>DASUGG010000154.1:0-7339 GCA_036274135.1 Geminicoccaceae bacterium | reverse complement strand
GGCAGGAAGCCGCGCGCCGGGTCCTCGGCGTAGACGCGGGCCTCGATCGCCCAGCCGTCGCAGCGCACCGCGTCCTGCGTCAGGCCGAGCGGCTCGCCGACGGCGACCCGCAGCATCTGCTCCACCAGATCGAGGCCGGTGACCAGCTCGGTCACGGGATGCTCGACCTGGAGCCGAGTGTTCATCTCGAGGAAGTAGAAGTTGCGCTCGGCATCGGCGATGAACTCGACCGTGCCGGCCGAGTGGTAGCCCACCGCGCGCGCCAGCGCGACCGCCTGCGCCCCCATCGCGGCGCGCGTGGCGGGATCGAGCAGCGGGCTCGGCGCCTCCTCGATCACCTTCTGATGCCGCCTCTGGATCGAGCATTCGCGCTCGCCGAGATGGATCACGCTGCCGTGCCGGTCGGCCAGCACCTGGATCTCGACGTGGCGCGGCTCGCGGATGAATTTTTCCAGGAACACGCGATCGTCGCCGAACGACGAGCGCGCCTCGCTCTGCGCCCGCTCCAGGCCCTCGCGCAACTCGTCCGGCCGCGCCGCGATGCGCATGCCCTTGCCGCCGCCGCCGGCGGCCGCCTTGATCATCACCGGGTAGCCGAGCTTCAGGGCGATCCGGCCGGCCTCGCCCAGATCGCGCACCGGCCGGGGGTGGCCGGGCACGGTGCTGACGCCCGCCTCGATCGCCAGGCGCTTGGCCTCGAGCTTGTCGCCCATCAGCCGGATCGCCGCCGCCGGCGGGCCGATGAAAGCGATCGCCGCCGCCTCGACCGCTTCGGCGAACGCGGCGTTCTCGGCGAGGAAGCCGTAGCCGGGATGCACCGCCTGAGCGCCGGTGCGGCGCGCCGCCTCGACGATCCGCTCGATGCGAAGATAGCTCTCGATCGCCGGCGGCGGGCCGACCGGCACGGCCTCGTCGGCCAGGCGCACATGCAACGCGTCGGCATCCGCCTCGGAGTAGACCGCCACGGTCGCGATCTTGAGCCGGCGGCAGGTCCGGATGATCCGGCAGGCGATCTCGCCGCGGTTGGCGATCAGGATCTTGTCGAACATGCGCGCCCGCATTCTCCCGGTGGTTGCGCGCGCCAATCTACGGAGGCGGCCGGGACAGCACAACTCCGCTCGCGGTTTTCCGGCCGCCGCCGAGCTTGGTTGCGGATCTCGAGGCGCCGGGCGGTGCGGCCGGCCGGCGCGAAAAAAGCGCGCAGAGGGTTGTCGGCACCGCCGCGCGCGACAACGTCAGCATGGCCTGGGTTCCCGCAGACAAGGTTCCCGCAGACAAGGAGACGCGACGTGTACTCGGACGCTTACCCGCTCGCCGTTCCGCCGGAACGACTGGAGGCGGCGATGCGGGTGTTCACCACCTGCCAGCTGCGGCGTCCGCTCGGGGCGGTCTGGCGTTGCGCGAAGGACGCCGCGGCCGGGACGTTCTGCCCCTGCATCACCGCGGCCGGCGACGGCTTCGGCGCGAGCGATCGCCTGATCTTCGAGGCGGTCGCCCACGAGATCGAGCGGCGGGTGGCGGGGCATCCCGCCGACGCCGAGCCGGAAGCGGTCGCGAGCGAGGAGGAGCGGGCCCCCTTTGCGCCGCAAGCGGCGCGCGAGCGCGCCCTGCGGGAGGCCGCGATCGACGAGACGCTCAAGGCGAGCTTCCCGGCGAGCGACCCGCCTTCCTGGACGCTCGGCCGGCACGACTGAGCCGCAGGGGCCTCAGTCGAGCCCCGAGGGGACGATCGTCGACTTGACCGTGCGCATCGCCATGGCGGCCGCGATCGCCTCGGCGACGCCCGCCTCGGTGAACGGGAACAGCGTCTGCATGTCGTACCAGGGGTAGCGGGCGCGGGCGCGGTCCAGCATCGCGATGCCCTGCGGGATGTCGTTGGCGGTGAACGCCCAGGAGCCCAGCACGTTGATGTCCTTGGTGCAGATGCGATGCCAGTTGGTCTCGATGGCGCCGGCATCGGTGAACTGGCCCATCTCGAGGTAGGTGCCGCCGTCGCGCAGCATCTCGATGCCCTCCGGCCCGGCGGACGGATGGCCGGAGCAGTCGATCACCAGGTCCGCGCCGTAGCCGCCGACGATCTGGCGCACCGCGTCGATGCGCGCGGCCGGGCGCGGATGGTCGTCGAGGCTGACCGTGGCCTCGGCGCCGAAGGCGCGGCAGAGGGCGAGGCGCGGCTGCTCGGGCGCGCCGACCGCGATCACCCTGCCCGCCCCCATCTCCTGCGCCGCGGCGACCGCGAGCACGCCGATCGGGCCGCTGCCCTGCACCACGACCGTGTCGCCGACCTTGAAGCCGCCGATCCGCTGCGCCCGCGAGAAGGCGCGGATGCAGGAGGTGAGCGGCTCGGAGAGCGCCGCGAGGCGCAGCGGCATGTCGTCCGGCAGCCTGTAGATCTTCGTGCCGGGCAGCATGCCCAGGTCGACGTAGACCATCTCGGCGAAGCCGCCCCACAGATGCGGCGGCTTCTCGAAGCCCAGATAGCGGCCGTAATAGACCGGCGTCAGGCACTTGTTGGCGGTCTCGGGGTAGTGCGTGCACCAGTAGCAGCTGCCGCAGGGCATCAGCGGCGGCAGCATGACCTTGGCGCCGACCGCGAGCGGCTGGCCGGTCCAGTCCTCCTGTAGCTCGGGGCCGATCTCGACGATCACGCCGGCGAGCTCGTGGCCGAGGGTGAACGGCCAGGGCAGCGGCTTCGGCCAGTGGCCTTTCAGGATGTGCAGATCGGTGCCACAGACGCCGCAGGCGCCGATCTGGATCAGCGCCGCCCTGGCCGGCACCGCGGGCCGCGGCACCTCCCGGATGACGGGGGGCGCGCCCGGGCCATCGAACGTGGCGACACGGATGCTGGTCATGTTTCCTGGCCCCCTCGGGAAGGCGGCTCAAAGGGATTCAGGAGCTGAACGCCGGTCGCAGCGAAGTCCTGCACGTTCCGGGTCACCACGATCATCCCGTGCACAAGCGCGGTCGCGGCGATCAGCCCATCGACGGCCGGGGGCTTTCGGTGCGCATTGAGCTTCCCCCACTGTTCCGCAATCCGCCGATCGATGCCGATGATCCGGTCGGCGAACAGGTCAACGATCAGGACCAGCCTGCGTTCGAAGGCCGTCGCCCGTTCTGCCTGGCGGCCTCGCAGCTTCTCGACACCGGCTCGAATCTCACCGATGACGAGCGCGCTGATGCAAAGGTGCTCGGGCGGCATCGAGTCATACCACGTCGAAACGTTGGCGTCGCTCTGCTTGCCTTTGCCAACCTCAGATATCACGCTTGTGTCGAGCAGGTATCTCACAGGTCGATATCGCGCGGCGGGCTCTTGTCGCGCTCGATCTCCAGCTCATGCCAGGGCGCCGACTGCAACAGGTCCTTGAGATCGATCTGGCGTTTCTTCATCAGCTCGAACTGCTCAGCCGACAGCACCACGACGATCTCTTTGCCACGGCGGGTCACGGTCTGCGGTCCCTCGTCGATCGCTTTCTGCACTAGTTCGCTGAACCTAGCTTTCGCGTCCTGGATCTGCCACGCCATGCACACCTCCGCACCTGACCTGATTGGTCAGGTGCTCCCTATCGCCGAGCGAGTCAAGCTCACAGCGGGATGTTGCCGTGCTTCTTCCAGGGATTGTCGAGCCTCTTGCCGCGCAGGCGGCGGAGCGCCCGGCAGAGCCGCGGCCGGGTCTCGCGCGGCAGGATCACGTCGTCGACGAAGCCGCGCCCGGCGGCGACGAACGGGTTGGCGAAGCGCGCCCGGTACTCCTCGGCGCGCGCCTCGATCTTGGCCGGATCGCCGAGATCGGCGCGAAAGATGATCTCGACCGCGCCCTTGGGCCCCATCACCGCGATCTCGGCGGACGGCCAGGCGTAGTTGACGTCGCCGCGCAGGTGCTTGGAGCTCATCACGTCGTAGGCGCCGCCATAGGCCTTGCGCGTGATCACCGTGACCTTCGGCACCGTCGCCTCGGCGAAGGCGTAGAGGAGCTTGGCGCCGTGCTTGATGATGCCGCCATATTCCTGCGCCGTGCCCGGAAGGAACCCCGGTACGTCCACGAGCGTCACGATCGGGATGTTGAAGCAGTCGCAGAAGCGCACGAAGCGGGCACCCTTGCGGGCGCTGTCGATGTCGAGGCAGCCGGCCAGCACCATCGGCTGGTTGGCGACGATGCCGACGGTGGAGCCCTCGAGCCGGCCGAAGCCGACGATGATGTTCTTGGCGTAAGCCGGCGCCAGCTCGAAGAAATCGCCCTCGTCGAGCAGCTTCTCGATGAGCTCGCGCATGTCGTAAGGCTTGTTGGGGTTGGCCGGCACGAGGCTGTCGAGCGAGGGCTCGGCACGCCCGGCCGGATCCTCGGTCGGCCAGACCGGCGGCTTCTCGCGGTTGCAGGGCGGCAGGAAGTCCACCATCCGGCGGACCTCGGCCAGCGCCTGCACGTCGTTGTCGAAGGCGAGGTCGGCGACGCCCGAGCGCTCGGTGTGGGTCGAGGCGCCGCCGAGCTGCTCGTGGCTCACCTCCTCCTGCGTCACGGTCCTGACCACGTCCGGGCCGGTCACGAACATGTACGAGCTGTCGCGCACCATGACGATGAAGTCGGTCATCGCCGGCGAGTAGACGGCGCCGCCGGCGCACGGCCCCATGATCACGCTGATCTGCGGCACGACGCCCGAGGCCAGCACGTTGCGCTGGAACACGTCGGCATAGCCCGCGAGGCTCGCGACGCCTTCCTGGATGCGGGCGCCGCCGGAATCGTTCAGCCCGATCACCGGCGCGCCGACCTTCATGGCCTGGTCCATGATCTTGCAGATCTTCTCGGCATGCGCCTCGGACAGCGAGCCGCCGAACACCGTGAAGTCCTGGCTGAAGACGAAGACCAGGCGGCCGTTGACGGTGCCGGCGCCGGTGACCACGCCGTCGCCCGGGATGCGCTGCTCGGCCATGCCGAACTCGGTGCAGCGATGCTCGACGAACATGTCGATCTCCTCGAAGGAGTCGAGGTCGAGCAGCAGCTCGAGCCGCTCGCGCGCCGACAGCTTGCCGCGCTGGTGCTGCGTCGCGATCCGCCTCTCGCCGCCGCCGAGCTTCGCCGCCGCGCGCTTCGCGTCGAGCCGCGCCAGAATGTCCTGCACCGATCGCCTCCGCAACGCCAGCCGCCGCCACCGGCGGTGCTCATATCACCCGTCGGCGGCCCGGGCAAACGCGATCGCCGCGCCCCTACCTGCGCGCGACTTGTCAGCGCCGCCGGCATCTTCTAGCGTTACCGCCGACCGGCAGCTGACCGCCTACGGCACGGCGGCGCGCGCAGGGCGATCGGCCGCTCGGCCAGCGGCCGAGGCTCCGATCGGCGTCGCGCCCTCCTCAGGCGCGAGGACGCCACGTGCCTCTCGAGGCAGGGACGCCGCGGGAGGGTGCCATGGATGGCCCGGATGCCTAAGATCGCCCAGTGGCTCGAGCAGCTCGGCCTCGGTCGCTACGCCGCCGCGTTCTCCGAAAACGACATCGACCTAGACGTCCTGCCGGATCTCAGCGACGCCGACCTCGCGGCCCTGGGCGTCACGCTCGGCCACCGCAAGAAGCTGCTGCGCGCCATCGCCGCGCTCGCCGAATCGGGCATCGAGCCGGCGACGCCGGCGGGCGCGCCGGCGCGCGCGGTCGCCCTGCCCGAGCGCCGCCAGCTGACCGTGATGTTCTGCGACCTGGTCGGCTCGACCGAGCTGTCGACGCGGCTCGATCCGGAGGACCTGCGCGACGTCATGCAGCGCTTCCAGGAGGCCTGCGCCGAGGTGATCGGCCGCTATGGCGGCCATATCGGCAACTATATCGGCGACGGCATCCTGGCCTATTTCGGCTATCCGCGGGCGCACGAGGACGACGCCCAGCGGGCGGTGCGGGCCGGGCTCGGCATGGTCGAGGCGATCGAGGCGCTGAACGGCACGGTGCCGCTGCCCGGCGTGCAGCTCGCGATCCGCGTCGGCATCAACACCGGCCTCGTCGTGGTCGGCGACATCGGCACCGGCGAGAGCCGCGACGAGATGGCCGTGGTCGGCGAGACGCCCAACGTCGCCGCCCGCCTGCAGGAGCTGGCCGAGCCCGGCAGCGTTGTGGTCGGCGCCAGCACCTACCGCCTGATCGAGGGCCTGTTCCGCTGCGACCAGCTCGGGCCTATGCCGATCCGGGGCGTCAGCGCGCCGGTCACCGTCTACCGCGTGCGCGAGCCGACCGGCGCGTCGCGCTTCGAGGCCACGGCGACGCGCGGCCTGACGCCTCTGGTCGGGCGCGAGGACGAGGTCCGCCTGCTGCTGTCGCGCTGGCGTCAGGCCAAGGAAGGCGAAGGCCAGGTGGTGCTGCTGTCCGGCGAGCCGGGGATCGGCAAGTCGCGCATCATCGAGAGCCTGCGCGAGCAGCTGCAGGACGAGCCGCGCGTCGACCTGCACTACTTCTGCTCGCCGTTCTACTCCAGCAGCGCGCTCTACCCGGTGCTCGAGCAACTCGAGCGCGCCGCCGATTTCCGCCGCCACGACCCGCCGACGGCCAAGCTCGAGAAGCTCGAGGCCCTGCTCGCGCGGGTCGGCCGGCCGGCCGAGGCGGCGGCGCTGCTGGCGCCGCTCCTGGCGATCCCGGTCGAGGGCCGCTACCCGCCGCTCGAGCTGACGCCGCAGCAGCACCGCGCCAAGGTGTTCGCGACCATCCTCGACCAGCTGGTCGGGCTCGCCGGGCGCGACCCGGTCCTGATGATCGTCGAGGACGCGCACTGGATCGACCCGACCTCGATCGAGCTGTTCCAGCTCGTGGTCGACCGGGTGCAGCGCCTGCCGGTGCTGCTGGTGATGATCTTCCGGCCGGACTTCACGCCGCCGTGGAGCGGCTACCCGCACATCACGCCGCTGTCGCTCGGCAGGCTCGGCCACCGCCAGGCGGCCGCCATGGTCGAGCGCGTCACCGGCGGCAAGCCGCTGCCGTTCGAGGTGGTCGAGCAGATCGTCGCCAGGACCGACGGCGTGCCGCTGTTCGTCGAGGAGCTGACCAAGACGATCCTGGAATCCGACCTGTTGCGCGACGCCGGCGACCACTACGCGCTGACCGGCCCGTTGCCGGCGGTGGCGATCCCGGCAACCCTGCACGATTCACTGATGGCGCGGCTCGACAAGCTCGCGCCGGTCAAGGAGGTGGCGCAGCTCGCCGCGACGCTCGGCCGCGTGTTCAGCCACGAGCTGCTCGCGGCCCTGTCACCGCTTGGCCAGGCGGCGCTGGAGCAGGCGCTCTCGGAGCTGGTCGAGGCGGAGCTGCTGTTCCGCCGCGGCTCGCTGCCGGAGGTGACCTACGAGTTCAAGCACGCGCTGCTGCAGGATGCCGC
>DASUGG010000153.1:0-4231 GCA_036274135.1 Geminicoccaceae bacterium | reverse complement strand
CCTGATCGAGCGTGCCTTCTGCCGCCTCAAGGACTGGCGCCGCATCGCCACTCGCTACGACAAGCTCGCCGCCAACTACGCCGCCGCCGTCAGCATCGCCATCCTCGTCACCTGGTGGATCTGAATGAGTCCAGACCCTAGGCTGACGCAGCCTTCAGGCCGGTCAGCCTCTCGAGGAGCGGGCCGAGCGCCGGCGTGCCGGCGAACGCCGGCCCCGCCACGGTGAGGCCGGCGTCCCTCAGGAAGTCGCTGGCGATGCCGCCCGCCTCCTCGACCAGGAGCAGACCGCCGACCACGTCCCAGGCCTGGCAATAGATCATCGTCACGCCGTCCAGGCGGCCGTCGGCGGTATGGCACAGCATCAGCGCGCTCGAGCCCAGGCGACGGTGGTCGAGGCCGGCGCGCAGCAGGCCGTCGGTCAGGCTCAGATAGGCTTCGGTCGGCGCCTTGAAGCTGTACGCCGCGCCGATCGCCGAGCGGCCAGGGTCGGTGCGGCCGGAGACCCGGATCGCACAGCCGTTGCGGCTGGCGCCCTGGCCGCGGCGCGCTGCGAAAAGCTCGTCGTGCAGCGGATCGTAGGTCACCCCGAGCTCGGTCCGGCCGCGCACCACATAGGCGATCGCCACCGACCAGTAGGGCACGCCGCGCAGGAAGTTCGAGGTGCCGTCGATCGGGTCGATGATCCACACCTGGTCGCCGCCGCGATCGTTGGCGTAGCCGCCTTCCTCGCCGATCAGGTCGTCGTCGGGAAAGGCATGGCTGAGGCGGCCGCGGATCACTTCCTCGACCGACCGGTCGGCGACGCTCACCAGATCCTGCTGGCCCTTGTACTCGATCTCCAGCTCGTGGCGGCGCAGGAAGTAGTCGCGCGCGAGCTGGCCGGCCTCGCGCGCGATGGCGCAGGCGGCGAGAAGACGGAGATCGAGGGGATCGGTCATGAGGATGTCCTTCCTGTGGGTGCGCAGTCCGGGCCGCGGTTGGCCTCGAGCAGGGCGCGCAGCCGCGACCACCGGCGCGGCTCGGGCCGGCCGGCGATCGCGAGCCGGAGCGCGTCGCCCTCGACCACCAGGATCACCAGCCGCTTGGCGCGGGTGACCGCGGTGTAGACGAGGTTGCGGCGCAGCATGCGACCGTGCTGGCGGGCGATCGGCAGCACCACCGCCGGATATTCGGAGCCCTGCGACTTGTGCACGGTGATGGCGTAGGCCGGCACCAGCCGGTCCAGCTCGGCGAAGTCGTAGGTCAGCGGCCGCGCGTCGATCTCGACCTGCACCTGGCCCTGGGCGTGGTCGATGCCGGTGATGTGGCCGAGATCGCCGTTGTAGACCTCGCGCTCGTAGTCGTTCTCGAGCTGCATGATCTTGTCGCCGAGCGCGAAGATCAGGCCCTGGCGCTCGACTCGGTCGGCGGCGTCGGGGTTCAGCTTCGCCTGCAGCGCCTGGTTCAGGTGGCGCGCGCCGAGCTCGCCGCGATTGGTCGGGCACAGCACCTGCACGTCGGCAAGCGGGTCGAGGCCGAAGCGCGCCGGAATCCGCTGGCTCACCAGCTCCAGGACCAGCCTTGCGCCGTCCTCCGGGCCGCGTGCTTTGATCGCGTAGAAATCCGAGAGCTGGCCCTCGTCGCGCGCGAGCTCCGGCATGGCGCCGCGGTTGATGCGGTGCGCGTTGCGCACGATCGTGCTCTGCGCTGCCTGACGGAACACCTGGTCGAGCCGGACCACCGCGAGCCGTCCCGAGGCGATGAGATCGGCCAGCACCTGGCCGGGTCCGACCGAGGGCAGCTGGTCGGCGTCGCCCACCAGCAGGAGACCCGCCGCCTCGGGCAGCGCCGCCAGCACCGCCTGCATCAGCGGCACGTCGACCATCGACATCTCGTCGACCACCAGCAGGTCGCAGGCGAGCGGTCGCTCGGGGCCGCGCCGGAAGCCGCGCCCGGGCTCGGCCTCGAGCAGGCGGTGCAGGGTCTTGGCCTTGCGCCCCGTGCTGTCGCCCAGGCGCCGCGCGGCGCGTCCGGTCGGTGCCGCGAGCGCGATGTCGACGTTTTTGCCCAGCCCCGCGAGGATCGCCTCCACCAGCGTGGTCTTGCCGGTGCCGGGGCCGCCGGTGATGACCAGAAGCTTGCTGACCAGCGCGAGGCGGAGCGCGGCCCGCTGGCCCTCGGCGAGCCGCAGGCTGAGCTCGCGCTCGACCTCGGCGACCCGTGCGTCGGGATCGGCGATCGCCCAGGTCGGTCGGCCGCGGCCGAGCGTGCGCAGCGCCTCCGCGATCTCGTTCTCGGCCTCGTGGATTGCCGGCAGGAACAGGCAGTCCGTGTCGTCGACCCGGTCGGCGATCAGCGCGCGTGCTTCGATCGCGGCATCGATCGCCGCCTCGATCTGCGCCGCCTCGATGCCGAGCAGCATCGCCGTCTGCTCGGCCAGCTCCGTCCGCGGCATGCCGCAGTGGCCCTGGCCCAGCGCCTCCTCGAGCACGTGGCGTAGCCCGGCGCGCAGGCGGAACGGCGAATCGCGCGGGATGCCGAGGCGCGCCGCCAACTCGTCCGCCGAGGCAAAGCCGATGCCGCGGATGTCCTGCGCCAGGCGGTAGGGATTGGCGCTCACGACCTCGATCGCGCGATCGCCGTACGCCTCGTGGATGCGCGCCGCGCGCAGCGGGCTGATGCCGTGCGCATGCAGATAGAGCATGATCTCGCGCACGGCCTTCTGCTCTTCCCAGGCCTTCGCGATGCGCCTCGCGAGCCCGCGGCCGATCCCTGGCACCTCGTGCAGCCGTTCGGGCTGATGCTCGATGACCTCGAACACCTGGTCGCCGAAGGCCGCCACCAGCTTCCTGGCGAAGCCGCGGCCGACGCCCTTGATCATGCCCGAGGCGAGGTAGGCCTCCATGCCCTCGGTGGTGCTGGGCGGCACGACCGCAATGGCGCGGGTGCGAAACTGCGGGCCGAAGCTCGGGCTGGTCTGCCAGCTGCCTTCGGCGCGCACCACCTCGCCGGGCGCCACCTGCGCGCATTCGCCGACGAAGGTCGCAGGCTCGCGCTGGTCGGCGAGCTTGACCCGCAGCACGCAAAAGCCGGTCGCAGGGTTGTGGAACACCACCCGCTCGACCAGACCCGACAGGCGCTCGCTCGCCGGCCCCGGCGGGCGCAGCACGAACGGCTCCACGTCGGCGGCGTGGCGTTCTCCATGCGGCATGGCGGTCGCAACCTGGCTTTTGCGCCCTGATTTGACAAGCACTTCGTCGATCGGGAGACTCGTCGGGTCTTGCGGCGGGGGCGGACGATGCGACAGGTCAAAGCCAGCCTGACGGTCCAGACGGACGGGCAGGGGCTCTACGACGTCAGCGCGCGCGTGCAGGCGTGGCTGGCCGAGCGGGGAATCCGGGAGGGCCTGCTGACGCTCTTCCTGCATCACACCTCGGCTTCGCTCCTGATCCAGGAGAACGCCGATCCCGACGTGCTGCGCGACCTCAACGACTTCTTCCGGCGCGTCGTGCCGGAGGACACGCGGTTCTACCGGCACACCCAGGAGGGTCCGGACGACATGCCGGCGCACATCCGCGCCGCGCTCACCACGACCCATCTGTCGGTCCCGGTCGAGGACGGCCGGGCCGACCTCGGCCGCTGGCAGGGAATCTACCTGTTCGAGCACCGCGCCCGCCCACACCAGCGGCGCCTCACCCTGCACCTCATCGGCGACTGAGCAGCGCGGCGCCGGGTCGCGTCAGGTGGCCGGATCGCCTGCCGGCGCGAACACTTCCTCGGGCTCGCGGAAGCCGCGCAGCCGGAACGTGCCGAGCGACTCGAGCGGCTCGGGGCTATGCGCCGCGAACCGTGCCGAGACCACCAGATCGCGGCCGAGATCGCGCGCGAGGGTCTCGAGCCGCGCGGTGAGGTTGACCGCGGGCCCGATCGCCGTGAAGTCGAGCCGCCCGGCGCTGCCGATATTGCCGTAGAACACGTCGCCGAGATGCAGGGCCATGCCGTGCCGCAGCACGGGGCGGCCGGCTTCGCGACGTTCCGCGTTGGCGGCGGCGATGCCTGCACGCACGTCCCGGGTCGCGGCGAGCGCCGCCCTGCAGGCCGCGGCCGGATCGGCCGCCACGCCGAAGATCGCCAGCAGGCCGTCGCCGATGAACTTCAGCACCTCGCCGCCATGCTCCTCGATGGGCGGCACCAGGCAGTCGAAATAGCCGTTCAGCAGTGCGATCACCTGCTCGCCCGGCAGCTGATTGCT
>DASUGG010000152.1:0-3422 GCA_036274135.1 Geminicoccaceae bacterium | reverse complement strand
CGTGAAGGTGATCGGTGCGCGCCGGGCATCCACCTCCTCGCCGACCAGTTGCGCGAGGTCGGCGAGCGGCCCGCCTTTCTCGCCGCGAAACGCCGCCAGGAGCGCCGCCTCCTGCTCGGGCGTGGCGCCGTCGTCGACATAGCGGATCACGCGCAGATTGCCGGCCAGCACGTTGCCGGGAATGAACGCCGCGACGGCGCAGGTGCGTCCCGACACGTCGACACCGTCGATCGAGCCCTTGTCGATGTGGTAGGCGAGGGCGCTCTGGCAGGTGCCGTTGTCTGGATCCTCGCCGATCCAGCAGGGGCAGAGCACGTTGCAGTCGCAGACCTCCAGCAGCCTGCCCTCGAGGTCGTAGGTCATGACATCCTCCCCTACTGCTTGTTGCGACCGGGTGCGCCCATCATGCCGCATCCGGGAGCTGCAAGGAAGTCAGTCTCGCGCGAGGCGCAGGTCCGGCACGGCGCCCGCGATCTCCAGCACCAGCTTCCTGCGCACCGCCTCGGCGAACTGCTCGTCGCCCGTGGCGCTGATCACGAAGCTGCCGGGGCCGCCGATGATCCGCTCGGCGAACGCCGCCTCGAGATCGTAGCGGACGGGCCGGCCGGAGCAGGAGCGGCAGAGGATCGCGAGGCCGTTGATCACGATCTCGGCGAACAGCACGTTGGCGCGCGCCTCCGCGATCGACCGGCCGCCCCAGCTGTTGGCGCTGTCGGCCGAAAGATCGATCACCTTGCGGTAGCCTTCGATGCCGTTCGCCTCGATCTGCGCCTGGCCGAAGGCCAGCGCATCGCCCATGGCGTTGCGCCCGAAGGCGCGGCGCGGCGCCGCGAGCAGCGCCTGCGCGAATGCGGCGGCGCTCGCCGGGCCGTCGAGGATCGTCCAGGGCACCACGACGTCCTGCGAGCCGACGGTGCCCCACTCGACATAGGTGACGGCGATGCGCTGGTCGTAGCCCTGGGCGATCGCGCGCAGGATCTCGGGATGGGTGATCGCGGCGGCGTAACCCTGGCGCTGGAAGCGGACCTCGGCGTCGTCGATCGAACCCGACGCGTCCGCCAGCAGGACCAGCTCGAGGTCGACCGATTCGGCCGCAGCGGCCGCGCCGCTGCCGAGGCCGCAGGCCAACGCGAATGCCCAGAGGGCCTGCCGCATGATCGGGTCTCCCAGCAGGCTCGTCCGTCTCGGGCGAGACCCCGATCCTAGCCGAGCGGCGGCGCGCCAGGAACCGTCGCGGGCGCGCCGACCGCTGACGCCGGATCACAAGCGCGTGCCGGCGAATCGGCCTTGACGCTGCGCGAGGGCGCGCCTTTGATCCGCGCATCCCGACGGCCGGATCGGAGGAGCGCTCGTGACCGAGTGGGACGCCAAGGGATACGACGAGGTCGATTCGCTGCAGAAGTGGATCGCCGACAAGCACCTCGCCCGCCTCGATCTCGCAGGCAGCGAGCGCGTCCTCGACATCGGCTGCGGCGAGGGCAAGATCTCGGCGGAGATCGCGCAACGCCTGGCGAACGGCTCGGTACTCGGCGTCGACCGGTCGACGCGGATGATCTCGTTCGCCCGCTCGCATTTCCCCAGGAGCGCCTGCCCGAACCTCGCCTTCGAGATCGCCGACGCGACGACGCTTCCGTACCGGGCCGCGTTCGACCTGGTGGTGTCGTTCAACGCGCTGCACTGGGTTCGCGACCAGGACGCGGCGCTGCGCGGCGTCCGTGCGGCGCTGAAGGAGAACGGCCGCACCTTCCTGCAGTTCGTGCCGCAGGGGGAGCGCCGGTGCCTCGAGGACGTGATCGAAGAGACCTGCGCGAGCGGGCGATGGGACCGCTATTTCGGCGAGCGTCACCAGCCGCCCTATCTGCACCTCACGCCTGAGGAATATGCCGGGCTCGCGGAGCGGAACGGCCTGCGGGTCGAGCGCCTGGAGCGGGAGCTCTGCAGCTGGGACTTTGGCGGCCGCGAGGGGCTCGCGAGGTGGGCCGACGTCACCTTCGTCGAGTGGACGAAGAGCATCCCCAAAGGCGAGCACGCCGCGTTCATCGCCGACGTCCTCGATCGCTACGAGCGCGTCGACGAGACCGGCCGGCCCGGCCTCTTCCAGTTCTATCAGATGGAGGCCGTGCTGCGGCCGGCGGGCGCAACGTAGCGCCGTCTCAGGCGGCGGCGGGCTCGGCGCCGATCATCAGCCGCACGATCTCGTCGTGGTCGGTCTCGGCCGTGCGCCGCTCGCCTGCCGCGCGGCCGCGCCGCAGCACCAGGATGCGGTCGGCGACCGCGAAGATGTCCACGAGGTTGTGCGAGATGAAGATGATGCCGACCTGCTGCTGCTGGAGCCGGGCGATCAGCTCGCGCACCTTGCGCTGCTCGGGCACGCCGAGGGCTGCGGTCGGCTCGTCCATGATCAGCACCTCGGCCCGCCAGTAGATCGCCCGGCCGATCGCCACGGCCTGGCGCTGGCCGCCCGACAGCGTGCGTACCGGCTGGTTGAGCTTGCCGGCCGGCAGCTCGATCTCGAGCGTCTGCAGGACCTCGCGCGCCGCCTGGCGCATGCGCCCGCGGTCGATCCCGGGCAGGATGCCGAGGCGGCGGATGCGCGGCTCGCGCCCGAGGAACACGTTGGCGCCGACGTCCAGATTGTCGGCCAGCGCCAGGTCCTGATAGATCGTCTCGATGCCGAGATTGCGGGCCTCGCGCGGGTTCGCGAGCAGCACGGGCTCGCCCTTGTAGAGGATCTCGCCCTCGTCCGGCGCATGCACGCCCGAGATGCACTTGATCAGCGTCGACTTGCCGGCGCCGTTGTCGCCGGCCAGCGCCAGCACCTCGCCGGCATGCAGCTCGAACGAGACGTTCTGCAGCGCCTGCACGCCGCCGAAGCGTTTCGAGACGCCACGCACGGACAGCAGGGGAGCATCGTCGCGGGGCATGCGCTCAGACCTCCTCGTGCAGTTCGCCCTTCAGGCGGCTCTGCGACTGGTCGACCACGACCGAGACGATGATCACGACGCCGACCGCGACGAACTGCCAGAACGGCTCGACGTTGATGAACACGAGGCCGTGCTGGATCACGGCGATGATCAGCGCGCCGATCACCGTACCGATGACGGTGCCGGAGCCGCCGAACAGGCTGGCGCCGCCGATCACCACCGCGGCGATCGAATCGAGCAGCAGCGGCTCGCCCGCCTGCGCGGCGCCGGCCGAGAAGCGCGCCGTGTAGAGGATCCCGGCGATGCCGGCGCAGCCGGCCGAGATCAGATAGATCATCATGGTGTGGCGGCGCACGTTGATGCCCGAGCGCAGGGCCGCGACCCTATTGCCGCCGATCGCATAGGTGTATTGGCCGAAGCGCGTCTGCGACAGCACGTAGTGCAGCGCGATCACCACGGCGATGGTGATCAGCACCGGGATCGGCACGCCGAGAACCC
>DASUGG010000151.1:0-5792 GCA_036274135.1 Geminicoccaceae bacterium | reverse complement strand
GCATTTCGCGGCGACGCTCGGTCCCTATCTCGGCCTGAAGGAGGCGCCGCCGCTCGATCACGAGGCCTGGCGCGCCCGCCATGCGCCCGTGGCCGCCGCCGCTGCATCGGAAGGAGCCGCGGCCGCAGCCGCAGGTGCGGCCGCCGGCGCCGGTGTGGCAGGCGCGGCCATGGCCGGCCAGGCGGACGCGAGCGAGCCGCCCGGCCCGCCGACCCCGCCGCCGGGCGATGGTGATGGCGGCCGACGGCGCGGGTACGGCTGGCTGCCGGTCGCGATAGCCTGCGCGATCGCCGCGCTGGTTCTGCTCTATCTGCTGCTGCCGGGGGTGCTGCTCTACCCGCCCGAGGGAAGCGCCGCGCTGGACGACGGCCAGGCCCTGGCGCTGCAGCGCGACATCAACCAAGCGCTGGAGGAGCGGCGGCGCGCGCTGGAGGACGCCCTGGAGGGCCGCGCCTGCACGATCCAGGGCGAGCTGCTGCCGCCCGGCCCCGGCGGTGGCCCGGGCGACGCGGGCACCGGGACGATCTCGCCGCGCGAGCTGGTGGCGCCGCCGCCCTCGCAACTGGCCGTGCCGGAGCCTCCGCGCGACGGTCAGCCTCCCGACGGCGACGGCGGGCCGCCCGACAACGAACGCGCGCCGCAGCAGGGAGCGTCGACCCGGACGCTGGCCGATCTGCTCGACGCCGCGACCGTGCTGGTGATCGCCCCCTCGGCCGACGGCGAGAGCCTCAGCACCGGCACCGGCTTCTTCGTCGCCCCGAACACCATCGTCACCAACTCCCACGTCGTGCAGGAGGCCGGCCCCGACATCTTCGTGACCAGCGAGGCCCTACACGAAGTGCATCCGGCCCGCCTTGCGGGCTCCACCGGCCCGCCCGAGATCGGCCGGCCGGATTTCGCGCTTCTCCAGGTCGACGATGTCGGCGACGACGCCGCGACCTTCGTGCTCAGCCCGACGGTCGAGAAGCTCGACAACGTAATCGCGTCGGGCTTTCCCGGCGTGATCATGGAGACGGACGCCAACTATAGCGCGCTGCTCCAGGGCGACATGGCGGCGGCGCCGGAGCTCACCGCGCAGTCGGGCGCCGTGACCGTGATCCAGACCTTCCCGACCGGCAGCGAGATCATCATCCATTCGGCGGACATCTCGCCCGGCAACAGCGGCGGGCCGCTGGTGGACACCTGCGGCCGCGTGGTCGGGGTGAACACCTTCGTCAATCCGGACCAGCAGGGCACGCTGCGCCGCCTGAACTACGCGCTGCATACGCGCGAGCTGCAGCGCTTTTTGGACGGCGCCGGCGTCGCGTACAGCGTGTCCGACGAGGCCTGCCAGCCGATGCTGGCGCGGGTGCCGGAGCCGCCGCATGCGACCGGCGGGATCGGCGGCGAGGAGGCGGGCCCGCCTGACCAGGGACCGGACACGATTGCGCCGGCGCCGCAAGGCGAAGTGCCGGCGCAGACGCCGCCGGGCGGCGAGCCGCCGGTGCGGCGGTGATGGACGGCCAGCGGATCGCCACCACCACGACCGCGGGGCTGCGGCCACTCGGCGCGTCCGGCCAGCGCTCGCACGCGCTGCTGGTAGACACGCTACGTCGGCATCTGAGCGAGGCGCACGCGGAGCTGTTCGCCGAGCCGGTGGCGACGCCGGACGGGGCGCAGATCGACTGGTATGCGGCGCGCGAAGGCGGCGCCGTACGCTTCGACCAGGCCGATCCCGTGAGCCGCGAGCGGGCCGAGGCCGAGCTCGGCCGCCTCGCGGCCGACATCGAGCAGCTGGCCGGGCGGCTGGAGCACAGTGCCGCCGCCGAGGACAAGCAGCGCGCCGCGGCACTGCGCCACGCGCTGCGTTACCCCGACGACGCCTTCCTCTGGATCGTCGACGGCCGCCCGACGGTGACCGCCTGGTCGCATGTCCACGAGGATGCGAGCCGCCCGGCGGCGAGCCTCTCCGCCTGGGTCAGGCGGACGCCGCGGCGACCCGCCCCGGCGCCCGCGATCGCGCCGACGCCGGCTGTGCCCCGGCCGGCGGCCCCGGCAACCGCCACGGTGGTCAGCGTGCCGGCACCGGTCCCCCTCGAGCGGCGCTCGCCTTGGGGCCTGCTGCTGTGGCTGCTGCTCCTGCTGCTGCTCCTGGCGATCGCGCTGAAGCTCCTGCCGGCCTGCGGGGTCGGGTTTCCCGGCCGCGCCGCTCTCGAGCGGGCCGGCCTGCTGGACCGCTGCCCGGCGGCGCTCGCGGCGACGCCGGACCTCGAGCGCGAGGCGCTGCGCCAGGGCGTGCTGGAGAGCGAGATCGACCGCCTGCGCCGCGAGCTTGCGCTGCGCGAGAACGAGTGCCGCTCGCTCGCGGCGCGCGAGCCCGACGCCGAAGAGATCGGCCCGGACCGCCGCGCCGACACGGAAGCGACCGAAACACCGGACACCGAGGAGCAGGATCGCGCCTTCGACGAGCGCGTCGAGCGCGAGGGCGGCGAGACCGGCGCCATGACCATCAGCCTGATGTGGCAGGGGCAGTCGGACCTCGATCTGCTGGTGCGCTGCCCCAGCGGCGAGATCATCGACTACAACCGTACGACCGGCTGCGGCGGCCGCCTGCAGATCGACATGAACGCCAGCGCGAATTCCATGTCGGACACGCCGATCGAGCACGTGGTCTGGCCGGAGGGCAGCGTCCAGCCGGGCAACTACGACGTCGGGGTCAAGCTCTACGCTCGACGCGAGCCGGGCGGCCCGATACCGTTCCAGGTGCGGGTGACCGTCGGCGAGGAGGAGCAGTTCTTCGACGGCAGCGTCGCCCGCGACGGCGACGTCGCAGGCGTGACCACGGTCGCGGTCCCGCGCCCGTGAGCCGAGGGAGGTCGCGATGCTCAAACCTCTGACCGACTGGCGGCCGACGATCAGCCTGGTGCCGTTCAGCGGCGTCCAGTTCGTCGACTACGCCTTCGACAGCGAGGCGATCGGCCGCCTCAGCCGCAGCTTCGTCGAGCGCACCGAGGCGCGACGCGAGGACGGCAGCGAGCTCAAGACCCTGATCCCGCTCACCGGCGACGACGTCGAGGATGCGCGCCGCCTAGGCGAGCGCCAGCCCCACGACGAGGAGTTCGCGATCAACAGGGAGCGCGCGCTCGAGCCGTTCCTCGACAAGTGGGTGCCGGTGCCGTTCCTGCGCATCCTGCCCGGTCGCGGCAGCTTCGGCGAAGAGCTGTACGACCGCGGCCCGACCAACTGGGCGCGGGTGCGGGTGATCCCGCTCGCCCTCCCCGACGGCGGCAACACGCACCGGGTCGTGTTCGTGTTCGACACCGAGCTCGCCGCGCGGGTCGAGAACCGGCCCTACCTGGTGCCGGCGCCGGCGGATGCCGAGGACGAGGTGAGCTTCCGCTTCGTCGCCACGCCCGAGGACATGCAGTGGTTCCTGTCGGCGCCGGCCGGCGAGGAGCGCAGCTACGACCCGCAGAAATGGGTCGACGACTGGCTGACCGAGCTGTTCCTGGAGTTCCGCAACGCGCAGCGGCCCGGCCGCCCGACCCGGCTCGAGGAGCTGCCGCGCCGGCTCGAGCACTGGGCCCGCTATCTCACCTTCCTGGCCCTGCTCGACCACGCGATCGCACCGCGCCCGGTGAAGCTGCTGGACAGCCTGTCGGCCAGCCGCTACGCGCCGGTCAAGGTCGACCTGGTCCTGGACATCGGCAACAGCCGCACCTGTGGCATGCTGGTCGAGAGCCATCCCGACCAGCTGCGCGTCGACCTCAACAACAGCTACGTGCTCGAGCTGCGCGACCTCGGCCGGCCGGAGCGAGTCTACCGCGAGCCGTTCGAGAGCCGCATCGAGTTCTCGCAGGCGAGCTTCGGCAAGGAGCACGTGGCGCGCCGCGCCGGGCGGGGCCGCAGCTTCGTCTGGCCGAGCCTGGTGCGGGTCGGGCCGGAGGCCCTGCGCATCGTCGGCGACACCGAGGGCACCGAGACCACCACCGGCATGTCGAGCCCCAAGCGCTATCTCTGGGACGACCAGATGGTCAACCAGGACTGGCGCTTCCAGGAGCGCGACTACCCCTCGCCCGGCCAGGAGCCGCAGGTCCTGATGGCGGTGCGCCGCTATGTCAACGACCAGGGCGACGTGATCAGCCAGGTCGAGGTTGAGGAGCAGCAGGGCATCCGCCGCCGCGGCCAGACCGGCAAGGACGGCACGATGCGCTCGCGCTTCTCGCGCAGCTCTCTCTACAGCTTCATGATCGCCGAGATCGTCTATCAGGCGCTGGTGCTGATCAACGACCCGGCGGTGCGGCACGGGCGGCGCGAATCGGACGTGCCGCGTCGGTTGCGCAATGTGATCCTGACCCTGCCGCCGGCGACGCCGCTGCAGGAGCAGCAGATCATGCGCAGCCGGGTCGAGGCCGGCATCCGGCTGATCTGGGACCTGCTCGGCCGCCAGGCGGGCATCGGCGCCGAGCGGCCGCAGGTCGCGATCAACTGGGACGAGGCGAGCTGCACCCAGTTCGTCTGGCTGTTCACCGAGATCACCCAGAAATTCGGCGGTCAGCCGCAGGCTTTCGTCGAGACCATGGGCAAGCCCCGGCCGTTCGTCGACGTGCCCGGCAGCGAGCCCCAGGGCGCGCGGCCGGAGCCGAGCCTCCGGGTCGCGAGCCTGGATATCGGCGGCGGCACCACTGACCTGATGATCACGACCTACCATGTCGAGGCCAACCGCGCGCTCAAGCCGACCCAGAATTTCCGCGAAGGCTTTCGCATCGCCGGCGACGACATCGTCAAGGCGGTGATCGAGGAGGTCGTGCTGCCGGCGATCGAGCGGCAGCTCGAAGAGGCCGGGCTGCGCGGCGGGCGCGAGCTGCTCAAGCAGCTGTTCGGCGGCGACCAGGCGCAGATGCGCGAGCAGGACAAGCACCGCCGCCGCCAGTTCGTGCTCCGCGTCCTGCTGCCCGTCGCGTTGGCGTTGCTGCGCGCCTACGAGGAGGCGCGCGGGCCCGAGCGGGCCGGCGGCGGCGTGCGCATCGGCGACGCGCTGGGCCGGCTCGACGAGCAGGCCGCGGCGCTCGAGGACCCGGAAGCCGCCGCGCGCCTGTTCGGCCATATCGAGGGCGCAGCGCGCGCCGCGGGCGTCGAGTTCCGGGTCGCCGACTGCATCGTCCCGGTCGACGAGGCGCGGCTCGACGCCGTGGTCGGCCGGGTGATGCGCCAGGTGCTCTACCATGTCGGCGAGGCGATCTGGGCGCTGGACTGCGACGTGCTGCTGCTGGCCGGGCGGCCGTCGCGGCTGCGCGCGATCCACGACCTGGTGCGCGAGCAGATCGCGGTCACGCCGGATCGGATCGTGCCGATGGACCGCTACCGGGTCGGCACCTGGTACCCGTTCCGGGCGCGCGACAACATGCGGATCAGCGATCCCAAGACCACGGCAGCGGTCGGCTGCATGCTGTGCTCGCTCGCCGATCCCGAGCGCGCCGACGGCGGCCGGCTGGAGAACTTCACGCTGTTCACCAACCGGCTGCGCATGCGCTCGACCGCGCGCTTCATCGGCGAGATGGAGCGCACCGGCCAGATCACCGACGACAAGATGCTGTTCGCCGACGTCGACCTCGACGCGAAGAACGGCAAGGCGCAGGAGGCGCGGATCCGGATGTTCGCGCCGCTGCGCATCGGCTTCCGGCAGCTGCCGTACGAGCGCTGGACGGCGACGCCGCTCTACTGGCTCGACTTCACGGCGAGCGGCGGGCGCCGCTCCAAGCCGTTCACGGTGACCATCGAGCGCGCCGATGTCGAGGAGGTCGAGGACGACG
>DASUGG010000150.1:0-14042 GCA_036274135.1 Geminicoccaceae bacterium | reverse complement strand
CACCGAGATGGCCAGGATGAGCAGCGGTCGTGGGCGCGACATGTCCGTCCTCCATCAGAAGCGCGTGCCGAAATTGACACGGAAGGCCTCCGTCTCGTCCTCGGAATTCTGGAGGAAGGGCTGCGCCCAGTCGACCGAGATCGGACCGAGCGGCGACAGCCAGGAGAGCCCGACGCCGGCGGCCGCCCGCAGCGCGCTGCTGTCCTCGACCTGCGGGCCCTTGGCGTCGGAGTCGTAGAGCGTGCCGACGTCGACGAAGGTGCGGCCGAAGATGCGCAGCTCGTCCGGCAGGCCGAGCGGGAAGCGGAACTCTGCCGACCCGGTGTAGAACAGGTTGCCGCCGAGCGCATCGTTGGTCGAGGTGTCGCGCGGGCCGACGCCCGCGAACTTGAAGCCGCGCAGCGTCGCGCCGCCGAGGAAGAAGCGGTCGAACAGACGCACCTCCTCGCCCAGTCCGTGGATGTAGCCGCCGCGCGCCGCAAGGTTGATCACCCAGTCAGGAAAGATCGGATAATAGTACGACACGAGCAGCTCGTTGCGCAGGTAGCGCGTGTCGGCGCCGAAGTCGGCGACGCTCTGGTCGAGACGGATCAGGTAGCCGTCCGACGGCAGGAACCGGGTGTCGCGCACGTCGTAGGTCAGCGTGTGGCCGATCAGCGCGGTCAGCGCCGAGCCTTCCTCCTGCTGGATGAAGATCGAAGCGTCGTCGGAGACGCCGTTGATCTCGTCCTCGCGAACCGTCGTGTAGAGGGCGTGGCGCAGGCGCTCGGTCAGGGGATAGGACGCGCGCAAGGTGCCGCCGGTCGTCGTCTGATCGAACGAGCCCTCGCTCTGGAAATCGGTCGTTCGCCGGAACAGATCGACGCCGGCCGCGAGGTCGAGGTCCAGGAAATACGGTTCGGTGAAGCTGAAGTCGATCTCCTGCGTGCGCGCCGAGATCGTGAACGCCGCGGTCAGCGACTGGCCGCGGCCGAGCAGATTGCGCTCGCTGAGGCGGACGTCGCCGAGCGGCCCGTCCGAGGTCGAGAAGCCGGCGCCGAACGACAGCTCGCCCGTCGACTGCTCCGTGACCGCGACCTCGATCCGGGTCTTGTCGGGGCTCGAGCCCGGCAGGGTCTTGAGATCGACCGACTCGAAGAAGCCGAGGTCCTGGATGCGCTGGCGCGAACGCCGCAGCAGCGCGGTGTTGAAGGCGTCGCCTTCGGCCAGCCGGAACTCGCGCCGGATCACCTCGTCGAGGGTGCGCACATTGCCGATGATGTCGATCCGCTCGACATAGACCCGCGAGCCCTCGTTGATGACGTAGGTCAGATCGATCGTGCGGTCCGCCTCGTTCTTGGTCGGCTCCGGGTTGATCTCGACGAAGGCGTAGCCGAGCTCGCCGATCTCCTCGGTCAGGGCGAGGATCGAGTTCTCGATCTGGTCGGCGTTGTAGGTGTCGCCGGCCTCGGTCTGGAGCAACGCCCGCAGCTGGTCCGGCTCCAGGTCGCGCAGGCGGGAGTCGATCGAGATCTCGCCGAAGGTGTAGAGCTCGCCCTCGTCGACCGTGAAGGTGATGACGAAGCTCTTGCCGTCGGGCGTGAGCTCGGCGATCGCGGAGCGCACGTTGAAGTCGGCATAGCCGCGCGCCAGGTAGAAGCGGCGCAGAAGCTCCTGGTCGAAAGCCAGACGGTCGGGGTCGTAGGTGTCCTCCGTGCTGAGGAAGCGATACCAGGCGGCTTCCTTGCTCTGGATCACGTCGCGCAGTTCGCCGTCGTCGAACGCTTTGTTGCCGATGAACACGATGCGCTCGATCTCGGTGAGCGGCCCCTCGTTGATCTCGAACACCAGGTCGACCCGGTTCTGCGGCAGCTGGATGACCTTGGGCTCGACCGTCGCGCCGTAGCGGCCGTTGCGGCGGTACAGCTCGAGGATCCGGGTGACCGCATTCTGCACCCGCGAGCGGGTGTACACGACGCGCGGCCGCAGCTGCACCTCCGAGGTCAGCACGTCGTCATCGAGGCGCAGATTGCCCTCGAAGGCGATGCGGTTGATGATGGGGTTCTCGACCACGGCGACCACCACGTCGTCGCCTTCGCGGCGAATCGTGACGTCGTCGAACAGACCCGTGGCGAACAGGTTCTTGAGCGACTGGTCCAGCCTGGACGGGTCGAAAGGCTCACCCGGGGCAACCGCCATGTAGCTTCGAATGGTCGCCGCCTCGATCCGCTGATTCCCCTCGACCCGGATCTCCCGGATGACTCCCGACTGCTCCCCCGATACCGAACTTTCTTGTGCCTGCGCCGGACTCAGGACACAGCCGAGCAGCGCAAGGACCCACCATCCGATCGCCAACCTCGCGACCCACCCCAGCCCCATCGCTCCTCCCGTGGTGGCGATTTGCCGAGCATGATGCCCGCCGATCTCACGAAACCAGACCCTTGAAGAATTCGATCACGTTCAACTGCACGAGGTCGTTCCACGTCGCGAACACCATGAGCGAAAGGACCACGATCAAGCCGAACCGGAAGGCCATCTCCTGGCTCCGCTCGGTCAGCGGCCGGCCGCGCAGAGCCTCGATCCCGTACAGGACAAGATGCCCGCCGTCGAGCAGCGGAATCGGGAACAGATTAATCAGCCCGAGGTTGATCGACAACACGGCCGCGAACCAGATCACCGGCACCACGCCGTCCTTGGCGATCTCGCCCGACATCTGCGCGATCCGCAGCGGCCCGCCCAGCTCGTCGGCCGTGCGCGAGCCGACCACGATCTGACCGAGCGCCTGCAGGGTACCGGTGATCAGCCGGTAGGTCTCCGCGCCGCCCTCTGCCAGGGCGAGCAGCGGATTGGACCGCCGGAACTCGACGCCCGAGCGGCTGATCCCGATCAGGCCGATGTGATGCACCTGGCCGAAGCGATCCTCGATCGTGGTGCGGCGCGGCGTGATCACCACGTCCATGGTCTGGGCGGCGCGCTCGATGGTCAGGGTGAGCGGCACGTCCGGCTGGCCGCGCACGATGCTCTGCAGCTCCTCGAAGCTCGCGAGCGGCTCGCCGCCGACCGCCGTGATCCGGTCGCCCGGCTGCAGGTCGGCGGCGGCGGCGGCGCTGTCCGGCTGCACCTCACCGATTACCGCCGGCGTGAACGGCCGGCCGACGGTCGCGAACAGCAAGCCGAGCACGACGATCGCGAACAGCAGATTGGCGATCGGTCCCGCCGCGACGATCGCCATGCGCTGGCCTACCGTCTTGGCGGGAAAGCTGTCCGGATCGGGCAGGGCGGTGAGATCGATGGTCGAGCTCGTGGGGTCGGCGTCGCCGTGCATCTTGACGTAGCCGCCGAGCGGCAGGGCGCTGAACTTCCAGCGGGTGCCGGCCCGATCGGTGATGCCGAACAGCTCCGGTCCGAAGCCGATCGAGAATACGTCGACGCGGACGCCGGTCCAGCGCGCCAGCAGGTAGTGGCCAAGCTCGTGGACGAACACCACGACCGACAGAATGATCAGGAACGGTACGAGATAGGTGCCGATACCGGAAATCAGCTCCATGGATGATCCTCAGCTATGGCCGACCGGCCGGTGCGGCCATCTCGCCACGAGCGCGTCGGCATGTCGGCGCGCATCGGCGTCGACGGACAAGATATGCTCGAGGTCGGGTCCGGGAAGCCCGCAGCAGGCCCCCAAGGTGGCTTCGACCACCGCGGCGATCTCGAGAAACCCCAGGCGGCCCGCGAGGAAGGCGGCCACCGCGATCTCGTTGGCGGCGTTGAGCACCGTGGGCGCCGTACCGCCATCGGCCAGCGCCTGCCGCGCGAGGCGCAGCGCCGGAAAGCGGGCGGGGTCGGGCGGGCCGAAGGTCAGCCTGCCGACCAGCGCCAGATCGAGGCGGGGCGTCGGCGCCGTCAGCCGCTCCGGCCAGCCCAGCGTGTAGGCGATCGGGATGCGCATGTCGGGCTGGCCGAGCTGCGCCAGGACCGAGCCGTCACGGAACGCGACCATGCTGTGCACGATCGATTCCGGATGCACCAGCACCTCCAGTCGCTCCTCGCTCAGGCCGAACAGGTGATGCGCCTCGATCAGCTCGAGACCCTTGTTCATCATGGTCGCGGAATCGACCGAGATCTTCGCCCCCATGTCCCAGTTGGGATGGGCGATGGCCTCGCGCGGCGTGACCGCCGCCATGGCCTCGCGCGAACGCTCGCGAAACGGTCCGCCCGAGGCGGTCAGGATCAGGCGCTCGACGGTATCCGCTGCCTCGCCGCGAAGCGCCTGGAAGATCGCGTTGTGCTCGGAATCCACGGGCAGCAGGATCGCGCCGCTGCGGCGCACCTCGTCCATCAACAGCCCGCCGGCGCAGACCAGGCATTCCTTGGTGGCCAGCGCGACCATGGCGCCGCGGCGGATCGCCGCGAGCGTCGGCCCGAGACCGGCGGCGCCGACGATCGCCGCCATCACCCACTCGGCCGGCCGCTGGGCAGCCTCGATCAGGCCGGCCTCGCCGCAGGCGGCCTCGACGCCGCTGCCGGCAAGCGCCTCGCGCAGCGCGGAATAGCCGCTCGGATCGCCGATCACGGCGAGCTTCGCCCGAAAGCGACGGGCGCAGCACGCCAGCGCCTCGACATTGCGGTGCGCGGTCAGCGCCTCGATCCGGTAACGGTCGGATTCCAGCCCGATCAGATTCAGCGTGCTCTGCCCGACCGATCCGGTGGCGCCGAGGATCGTGACGCTGCGCGCGCGATCCGGCGACAGCGCTACGGCCACGGCCAGGCCCTCGGGCCTAGCGCGAGGCCGAGCAGCGCCAGGACCGGCGCCGCCAGCACGAGGCCGTCCAGGCGGTCCAGCACGCCGCCGTGGCCCGGGATCAGGGTGCCGCTGTCCTTCACGCCGGCGCGACGCTTGAGGAGGGATTCGATCAGGTCGCCGATCTGCGAGACGATCGCCAGCAGACCGCCGAGGCCGACGGCCTGGAGCAGGCGCTCGGAGCCGATCGCCCATGCCGTGACGCCGCCCGCCAGCGCCGCCGCCGCCACGCCGCCGCAAAGGCCCGACCAGGTCTTGCCGGGGCTGATCCGGGGCGCCAGCCGCGGGCCGCCCACCTTGCGGCCGACCAGATAGGCCAGGATGTCGGTCGTCCACACCACGGCCAGCAGCCAGATGACGATCTGCAGGCCAACCTGCGGCAGGCCGCGCAGCCAGACCAGGGCCAGGGCGGGGAAGGCGAGATAGGCGGTGCCGAGGCCGATCCACAACGGCGCCGCGCCCAGGCGCCAGGCGGCCAGCCCGGACATCAGGGCACCGGCGAACAGGCAGAGCAACGCCTCGAAAGGCCGGCCGCCTGCCGCCAGCAGCACGACCGCGAGGCCGACCCCGGCCACCGAGGCCCCGGCCAGGCTGCCACCCGGCCCGCCGAAGCGGGCGACCGTCAGATCCCGCCACTCGATCGCCATCAGCACCACGGCGAGGCCGACCAGGCAGGCGAACGGCCAGCCGCCGAGGATCACCAGGCCGAGCGCCACCGGCATCATGGCGAGCGCCGACACCGCCCGGAGGGTGAAGCCGCTGTCGCCGCTAACCACCGGACGCCCCGTAGCGCCGCTCGCGCCGACGGAACTCGCTGATCGCCTCGGCCAGGCAGCGCTGGTCGAAGTCCGGCCAGTTGACCGGCATGAACACCAGCTCGGTATAGGCCAGCTGCCAGAGCATGAAGTTACTCAGGCGCTGCTCGCCGCTGGTGCGGATCAGAAGGTCTGGGTGGGGCAGCGCCAATGGGTTGACGGCGCGGTCGAACAGCTCCTCGTCGATGTCGGAGGCCTGGAGGCGGCCGGCCGCGACCTGCACCGCGAGGCGACGCGCGGCGCAGGCGATCTCGCGCCGGCTGCCGTAATTCAGAGCGATCGTCAGAATGAGCGCCGAGTTGGCCTGGGTCCTGTGCTCGGCCTCGGCCATCATCTCGGCGATGTCGGGCGCCATCAGCTCGCGCTCGCCGAGGAAGCACAGGCGAACGCCGTTCTTGGCGAGCTCGCCGATCTCGCGGCGCAGGTAGAACCGCAGCAGGTTCATCAGCTCGTTGATCTCGCTCGCCGGCCGGCGCCAGTTCTCGGACGAGAAGGCGAACAGGGTCAGGTAGCGGATCTGCCAGTCGCGACAGCCTTCGACGGTCCGGCGCACCGCCTCGGCGCCGCGCTGGTGGCCGAACACCGGCGGCATGCCCCGCGCCCGCGCCCAGCGCCGGTTGCCGTCCATGATGATCGCCACATGGGCCGGCCCGCTGGGGTCGCCACCGACGCTGAGGCGCTCGGCCGCCGAGGCTTCGATCGAAGGGCGTGACGCCATTCCCGGATCAGACCGTCATGATCTCGGCTTCCTTCGCCGCGAGCAGATCGTTGATCTGCCTGATCTCGCCGTCGGTCAGTTCTTGCACCGCGGCGGCCGCCTTATGGTGATCGTCGCGCGACAGTTCGCCATCTTTTTCCATGCGCTTCAGTTGCTCCATGCCGTCGCGCCGCACGTTGCGCACGGCGACCCTCGCCGCCTCGGCATAGCGCGCCGCCACCTTGGCGAGCTCGATGCGGCGCTCCTCGCTGAGCTCGGGGATCGGGACCCGCACGAGCGTGCCGTCGACCGAGGGGTTGAGACCGAGGTCGGAGGTGCGGATCGCCTTTTCGACCGCCTTGACCAGGCCCTTGTCCCACACCTGGACCGACAGCATGCGCGGTTCCGGCACGCCGATCGTGCCGACCTGGTTGAGCGGCATCTCGCTGCCGTAGGCGGGCACGGTGAGCGGCTCCAGCAGGCTCGCCGAAGCGCGTCCGGTGCGCAGGCCGGCGAACTCGCGCCGCAGCACCTCGACCGCCCCTTGCATGCGCTTGCGCAGATCGGCGTCGTTCCATTCGCTCATGATCCAGCCTCCTCGGTTGCCGTTTCTTCGGTGATGATTGTATGCGGGCCGTCGCCGCGCAACACGCGCAGCAACGCCCCGGGCTGGAGGACCGAGAACACGATGATCGGGATGGCGCTCTCCCGCGCGAGCGAGATCGCCGATGCGTCCATCACCTTGAGATCCTGCGCCAGGACCTCGTGATAGCTCAGGCGGTCGAAGCGCTTGGCGCCCGGGTCGCGCATCGGATCGGCCGAGTACACGCCGTCGACCTTGGTGGCCTTGAGGAGGACGTCGCAGCCGAGCTCGGCCGCGCGCAGGGCCGCCGCCGTGTCGGTGGTGAAATAGGGGCTGCCGGTGCCGCCGGCGCAGATCACGATGCGCCCCTTCTCCATGTGGCGGATGGCGCGGCGGCGGATGTAGGGCTCACAGACCGAGGCCATCGGGATCGCCGACAGGACCCTCGTCTGCAGTCCGGCCTGCTCCAGCCGGCTCTGGACGGCCAGGGCGTTGATCACCGTCGCCAGCATGCCCATCGAGTCGCCGGTCACGCGCTCGATGCCGCTCGCCGTCGCCTCGTCGCCGCGCACGATGTTGCCGCCGCCGATCACCATGCATTGCTCGACGCCCTGGCCGTGCACGCTCAGCACCTCGCGCGCGAGCTGATCGAGGGTCGACGGATCATGGCCGAAATCGCTGTCGCCCATCAGTGCCTCGCCGGACATCTTCAGCAGCACCCGGCGGAACCTTGGCGGTCGCTCGCTAACCTGGCTCATGGGCGCCGATAGGCCTCGTGCTACGCTGACAGGGGTTAGGACAACGTTAAGACGACTGCGGCGACGCGACCACCCGCGCGTTCGCGGCAGGCGAGCTCACCGGTCCGTCGATGCCGTGCCGCCCTCCGGACTTGTCGTTGTCGCCGCAAGGCCCTCGCCTAGCGCGAAGCGCTCGAAGCCGGTGACCGTGATCGTGCTGCCGATGCTTTCGGCCACCCGCTCGATCGCGGCCTTGACCTTCGTGTCGGGGTCAATCACGTACGCCTGCTCCAGCAGCACGACCTCCTCGTAGAACTTGCGCATGCGCCCGTCGACGATCTTGTCGACGATGCTGTCGGGCTTGCCCGACGCGCGCGCCTGCTCGGCGTAGATCGCGCGCTCCCGCTCGAGCTGGCGCGATTCCAGCCGGTCGATGCTGACGGCGAGCGGTCGGGCGGCGGCGATGTGCATCGCCAACTGCTTGCCCAGCGCACCCAGCTGCTGCGGATCGCCCGCCGACTGCAGCCCGATCAGCACGCCGATGCGGCCGAGGCCCGGCGCCAGCGCGCCGTGCACGTAGACGCCGACGACGCCTTCGCCGACCTCGATCGCCGCGGCCCGGCGAAGGCTCAGGTTCTCGCCGATCACGGCGATCTTCTGGCCGATCTCGTCGGCCACGCTGCGGCCGCTCTCGGGCAAGGTCGCCCGCATCAGACGGTCGAGATCGCCGCCGGTGCTCAGGGCGAGCTTGGCGATGCTGCGCACCAGCGCCTGAAAATCCGGGTTGCGGGCGACGAAATCGGTCTCCGAGTTGACCTCGACCAGGACCGCGCGGCGGCCCTCGGTCTCGACGCCGATCAGGCCCTCGGAAGCGAGGCGCCCGGCCTTCTTGGCGGCGGCGGCGAGCCCCTTCTTGCGCAGCCAGTCGGTCGCGGCTTCGAGGTCGCCGCCGGCCTCGATCAGCGCCGTCTTGCAGTCCATCATCCCAGCACCGGTCTGTTCGCGCAGTTGCTTGACCAGTGCGGCGGTCACCTCAGCCATGGGTCTCTCATCTCATCTGTCGAGGCGTCGCGCCTCGCGATTGCGACTGGCGGGCGGCCCGGGCGGCACTCAGCCCGGCGCGGCGGAGCCGCGGCGCTCCTCCCGCGAACTCGACCCTGCGGCACGCTCCCGCGAGGACCGCGCCGCCGGCTCGCCAGGCTCCTGCGGTTCGGCCATCGCGCCGTCCGCCGGCTCGGTCGCCGATGCCGTGTTCTCGGCCGCGCCGACGTCGAGCGACGTCGCCTCGACCTCCTCGATCGGCGCCTCGAACGCGCCGATGTCGGTGCCGCTCGCGGCCATCTCGGCCTGCAGGCCGTCGAGCACCGCGCCGACCATGAGGTCGCAATAGAGATTGATCGCGCGCGAGGCGTCGTCGTTGCCCGGAACCGGATAGGTGATGCCTTCCGGGTCCGAGTTGCTGTCCAGCACGGCCACGACCGGGATGTTCAGCGTCTTGGCTTCGGCCACCGCGATCGCTTCCTTGTTGGTGTCGATCACGAAGAGCAGATCCGGCAGGCCGCCCATGTCCTTGATGCCGCCGAGCGCCCGCTCCAGCTTGTCGCGTTCACGGGTCAGCTGCAAGGTCTCTTTCTTGGTGAGACCGGTCGTGCCCTCGGCAAGCCGCGCCTCGAGCTCGCGCAGACGGCGGATCGAGTTCGAGATGGTCTTCCAGTTGGTCAGCATGCCGCCGAGCCAGCGGTGGTTGACGTAGTACTGGCCCGAGCGGGTGGCGCTGCGGGTGATCGGCTCCTGCGCCTGGCGCTTGGTGCCGACGAACAGGATCCGGCCGCCGCTCGCGGCGACGTCGCGGGTCGCGACCAGCGCCTGATGCAGCAGCGGCACGGTCTGGGTCAGGTCGATGATGTGCACGCCGTTGCGCGCGCCGAACAGATACGGCGCCATCCTCGGGTTCCAGCGCCGGGTCTGATGACCGAAATGGACGCCCGCCTCGAGCAGCTGGCGCATCGTGAAGTCGGGGATTGCCATGGATCGATCCTAGCTCCGGTTAAGCCGCCGCGGGTCAAGGTCCGACGGTGGTCGGACACCGGAACGCCACACCTGCGCGTTGGCGCGACACCCGCGTGAGAGATGGCCAGCTGTTTAGCTACTTACGGTCAATCTGACAAGCCTGGAGGCCGTCCGGCACGCGGGCGCGGCGCTCAGAGATCGACGACCTCGAGCACGCCCGAGCGGCGCTCCAGGTCGGGCCGCCGCATCAGCGCCAGGCGGTGGTTGTCGCCGAGGTCGATCGCGACCTCGCCGTCCTCGAGCGGCACCACGAGGCGCACGCCGACGCTGCTGCCGGGTGCCGCGCCGAGCAGGTCCTCGATCTCGCCCGCGACGGCGCTGTCGGCGAGCTTGACCGCGATCCGGTCGGCGGCATGGCCGTTACCGCTGCCGCGGGCGACCTCGAGCGCCACATCGAGCAGCGCTACCGAGGAGGCGAGGATCTTGACGACGTCGCCGTCCAGCCTGACCTCGCCGTCGACGAGGACCAGCCGGCCGGTCTCGAGATGCTCGCGCGCCCTGGACAGCTGCTCGGCGAACAGGGTCACCTCGACGCTGCCGCTCGGGTCGGAGAGCTGCAGGAAGGCGAAGCGCGAGCGCGCCGTCGTGCGCTCCTGCTTGCCGAGCACCACGCCCGCGAGCTTGACCCGCTGCCCGGCGGCCGCCGCGAGCTGCGACGACGGTACGACGCCGAGCCGTGCGAGGCTCGGCAGGTAGCCGTCCAGCGGGTGGGCGGTGAGGTAGAAGCCGAGCACGTCGAACTCCTGCTGCAGGCGCTCCAGCACGGCGCAGTCGGCGACCTCCGGCAGGCGCGGCTTGGGCAGCTGCGGCTGCTCGAGGAGCGAGGCGAACATGCTTGTCTGCTCGCTCGCCGCCTGCTCGGCATGCGCGAGGCCGTAGCGCAGGGCAAGATCGATGGCGTTCAGCAACCGCTGCCGGTTGCCGTCGAGCGAATCGAGCGCGCCCGCCTTGATCAGCGCCTCGAGCAGGCGGCGGTTGAGCACCCGCGAGCCGACCCGCGCCACGAGGTCGAACAGGTCGGCGAACGGGCCGCCCTTCGCGCGCTCGGCGACCAGCTGCTCGGCGGCCTGGGCGCCGACGCCGCGGATCGCCGCGAGGGCGTAGCGGACCGCGCCGCCTCCGGCGCCGTGCTCGACGGCGAACTCGGCATAGCTGCGGTTGACGTCCGGAGGCAGCAGCGCGATGCCGGATCTGGCGAGATCCTGCCGATACAAGCCGAGCCGGTCCTGGTTCGCCCGGTCCATCGTCATCGCCGCCGCGAAGAACTGCAGCGGATGGTGCGCCCGCAGATAGGCGGTGTGATAGGCGAGCAGGGCGTAGGCGGTGGCGTGCGCCTTGGGGAAGCCGTAGGAGGCGAATTTGGCGACCTGCTCGAAGATCGTGGTCGCGAGTTTCCGCGGAATATTGCGCTTCGTGGCGCCCTCGATGAACACCTCGCGCTGGGCGTCCATCTCGGCCTTGATCTTCTTGCCCATGGCGCGGCGCAAAAGGTCGGCGCCGCCGAGCGAGTAGCCCGCGAGCTCGCGGGCGATCTGCATCACCTGCTCCTGGTAGATGATGACGCCCGAGGTCTCGCGCAGGATCGGCTCCAGCAGGGGATGCAGGTATTCCGGCTGCTCGATGCCGTTCTTGCAGTTGATGAAGCGCGGGATGTTGTCCATCGGGCCGGGCCGATAGAGCGCGTTCATCGCCACGATGTGATCGAAGCTGTCGGGCCTGAGCTTGCGCAGTGCATCGCGCATGCCGCCCGACTCCAGCTGGAAGATGCCGATCGTCTCGGCGCGGCCCAGAAGCTCGAAGGTCGCCTGGTCGTCGAGCGCCAGCTCGGCCAGGCGCAATGGCGTGCCCGCCGCGTTCACCAGGCGCTCGGCGAGCGCCAGCATGGTGAGCGTGGTGAGGCCGAGGAAGTCGAACTTGACCAGCCCGGCCTTCTCGACGTCCTTCATGTTGAATTGGGTGACCGGCATGTCGGCGCGCGGGTCGCGGTAGAGCGGCACCAGCTCGTCGAGAGGCCGGTCGCCGATCACGATGCCGGCGGCATGCGTGGAGGCGTGGCGCGGCAGGCCCTCGAGCTGCTGAGCGATGGCGATCATCCGCTCGACCTGCTCGTCCTCGCGCGCCGCCTCGGCGAGGCGCGGCTCGAGCAGCAGCGCCTGCTCCAGGGTCGGCGGATTGGCCGGATTGAACGGCACGAGCTTCGCGACCCGGTCGACCTGGCCATAAGGGAGGCCCAGCGCCCGGCCGACGTCGCGCAGCACCGCGCGCGCCTGCAGCTTGCCGAAGGTGATGATGCTCGCGACCCGGTCAGCGCCGTACTTGTCGCGCACATAGCGGATCACCTCGTCGCGCCGGTCTTGGCAGAAGTCGACGTCGAAGTCGGGCATCGAGACCCGCTCGGGATTGAGGAAGCGCTCGAACAGCAGGCCGAAGCGCAAAGGATCCAGGTCGGTGATCGACAGCGCCCAGGCGACCACCGAGCCGGCGCCGGAGCCGCGTCCCGGCCCGACCGGGATGCCCTGCTGCTTGGCCCACTGGATGAAGTCGGCGACGATCAGGAAGTAGCCGTCGTACTTCATGCCCTCGATCACCCCGAGCTCATAGTCGAGGCGCTCGCGGTAGGGTCGGGCCAGGTCGGCCTGCTCCTCGGGCGATATGCCGGGCGCGTAGACCTCGGCCTGCAGCCGCGCCTCGAGCCCGGCCTCGGCCGTGGCGCGCAGCTCCTCGACCTCGCTACGGCCCGCCGCGGTCGGAAAGGCCGGCAGGATCGGCGCACGGCTCGGCACCATGAAGGCGCAGCGCCGCGCGATCGCCAAGGTGTTGTCGATCGCCTCGGGCAGGTCGGCGAACAGCTCGAGCATCTCGGCCGGGTTCTTGAGGCGGTGCTCGGGCGTCAGCCGGCGGCGCTCGGTCTGGGCGACCTGGGCGCTGTCGGAGATGCACAGCAGCACGTCGTGCGCCTCGTACTCGTCGGCGTCGATGAAATGCGCGTCGTTGGTCGCGACCAGCGGCAGGTCGTGCTCCAGCGCGATCTCGATCAGGGCAGGCTCGATGCGCTCCTCGTCGTCCAGGCCATGCCGCATCAGCTCGATATAGAAGCGGCCGGGGAAAGCCTCACGGAGCTTCAGGACCAGGGCCTCGGCGAGATCGCGGTTGCCGGCGAGCAGCGCCCTGCCGATCGGGCCGTCGGCGCCGCCGGAGAGCGCGATCAGGCCTTCGCTCGCCGCGAGATCCTCCGGCGCCAGCTCAGGCACAGCACCCGGGTCGCCCTGCAGATGCGCCCGGCTCAGCAGCCGCAGGAGGGCACGGTACCCCGCCTCGCTCTGGACCAGCACCGGCAGCAGGGACGGCGCCGGTTGCCGGCCGTTGCCGCGCACCTCGTCGCTCGCGACCGGCAGCAGGCAGCCGACGATCGGCTGCACGCCTGCCTTCGCCGCGCTCTGGCTGAACTCCAGCGCGCAGAACAGATTGGCGCGATCCGTGATCGCCACCGCCGGCGCCTGGTCGCGCCGGCAGCGCTCGAGCAGCCGGTCGAGGCGCACCGTGCTCTCGAGCAGCGAGTAGCAGGAACGGACGCGGAGATGGACGAAGGGCGCGTACGGCATCGAGGGACCCCGGCTGATCGGCTGCAAGCTAGGCCAGCTCGCGCGCCGCCTCAACCGCTTCGCCACGATGATGCCGGGCGGTTCGGACGCCGAACCAGACCACCTGAGCCGACGCATCGCGGGAAGTGCGGGCGTGGGCTGCATCGGCAACTCGACGCGGGCTCGCCTGCTTTGAACTATCATAGGAAACAAGGTCTCGCCGGCGCACCCGCCGGGAACTGCCGCCAATGCTCTGTTAACTCACCGCGTTGAGGAATCGCGAGGATTGAGGATGGTCACGCCCTCGAACGGGTCGAGCGCCGGAAGGTCCCTGTCGCCGGTAACGATGCAATCCGCCTCGCCGCTGGTTGCTGTTTTGAGGAATTTGTCGTCGTCACGATCGCGGCAGGCCCGCACTGTACCCTCGATCGCGGCCCATTCCGCCACGGCCGCGAAATCGGATAGGAACCGCCTGCGGAGCGTCTGGCCGACATACCGGTCGAACTTCGGGCGCGCCAAACGTGCGGCCAGCTCGGTGAAGGTCTCATCCTGAAAGATCAGCGCGCTGCCCGTTGCGCGCATGGGCCTCCAATGCTGCGGCGGTTCGGCCACTCGGTTGCAGTACCCGTTGAATAGTCTGGGCCCAGCGGGATCCGCGGGCGCTCAGGCCGCCGGTGCCTCGCCGCCATCGACCGGTCCGGCGGCGTCACTCAGACGTTGAAGTAGCGCGCCTGGGGGTGGTGCAGGACGATGGCGGAGGTGCTTTGCTCGGGCCAGAGCTG
>DASUGG010000149.1:0-18508 GCA_036274135.1 Geminicoccaceae bacterium | reverse complement strand
GTGGATGCGCGGCTCGGTGCTGATGCGCGCCGCCGCCACGCCCTGTCGCGCGAGCTCGGCGCGGCCCTCGGCGGCGAGCTCCTCGATCGTCGCCGCCAGGCGCGGCATCAGCGCGGCATCGAGGGTCGCCTCGATCGCCCGCTGGCGCAGCGTCCGCACGTCGGCGAGCCCCATGCCATAGGCCGAGAGCACGCTCGCCAGCGGATGCACCAGAATCCGCTCGAGTCCCAGCGCGTCGGCGACCAGGCAGGCATGCTGGCCCGCCGCGCCGCCGAAGCAGCACAGCACGTAGCCCGAGATGTCGTGGCCGCGCTCGATCGAGATGCGCTTGATCGCGTTCGCCATGTTGTCGACCGCGATCGCGAGGCAGCCGTGCGCGATCTGCTCGGGCGTGCGCGGCACGCCGGTCGCCCGGCCGACCTCGGCGGCCACTGCCGCGAAGTTCCGCCGCACGACCTCGATATCGGGCGGCTGGTCGGCGTCCGGACCGAACACCTTGGGGAAGAAGCGCGGCTGCAGCTTGCCAACCATGAGGTTGGCGTCGGTGACGGTGAGCGGCCCGCCCTTGCGGTAGCAGGCGGGCCCGGGATGGGCGCCGGCCGATTCCGGCCCGACCCGGAAGCGCGCGCCGTCGAACGTCAGGATCGAGCCGCCGCCGGCCGCGACGGTGTGGATCGCCATCATCGGCGCCCGCATCCGCACGCCCGCGACCTCGCTCTCGAAGCTGCGCTCCAGAGCGCCGGCATAGTGGGCGACGTCGGTCGAGGTGCCGCCCATGTCGAAGGTGATGATGCGCTCGAAGCCGGCCAGGGCGCTGACCCGCACCGCGCCGACGATACCGCCTGCCGGCCCCGACAGGATCGCGTCCTTGCCGCGGAACCTGCGAGCGTCGACCAGCCCGCCGTTGCTTTGCATGAACATCAGCCGCACGTCCCCGATCGCGCCTGCCACCCGCTCGACGTAGCGGCCGAGGATCGGCGACAGATAGGCGTCGACCACCGTGGTGTCGCCGCGGCCGACCACCTTCATCAGCGGCGAGACGTCGTGGCTCATCGAGACCTGGCCGAATCCGACCTCGCGCGCCAGCGCGGCGAGGGCATTCTCGTGCTCCGGGTAGCGGTAGGCGTGCAGCAGCACGATCGCGACCGCGCGAAAGCCCTCCGCGAGCTTCCGCTCGAGATCGACGCGGGCGCGCGCCAGATCGAGAGGGCGCTCCACCGTGCCGTCGGCGCGGATGCGCTCGGCGATCTCGACCACGCCGGCGTAGAGCAGTTCCGGCAGCACGATCCGGCGCGCGAAGATGTCGGGGCGATGCTGGTAGCCGATGCGCAGCGCGTCGGCAAAACCCTCGGTGATCGCCAGCACGGTCGGCTCGCCGCGGCGCTCGAGCAGCGCATTGGTCGCGACCGTGGTGCCCATCTTGACCGCATCGATCAGGCCGGCCGGCAGCGGCTCGCCGGCGCCAAGGCCGAGCAGCGTGCGGACGCCATGCAACGACGCGTCGTCATAATGGCCGGGGTTCTCCGAGAGCAGCTTATGCACCATCAGGCCGCCGTCCGGCCGGCAGGCCACCACGTCCGTGAAGGTGCCGCCGCGATCGATCCAGAACTGCCATCCGGCCCGCCGCTCGAGCATCGATCGAATGCCTCCTCGTCGAGATTTCGCAGATACCCGGTCCGGGTCGGCCACGGTTGCAGCGCAGGCAGGGAGCAGCGCCAGCGTAGGCGACCGATCAGCGAATGGCACGCGCCGGCCCTGCCGCCAAGGCGCTTGCTCCCGAGCCTGCGGCCATACTAGACGGAATCGCAGCGCAACGCAGGTGCGAGGCCATTTTGGCAATCTGGGGCAAGATCGTGGGCGGCACCGCCGGTTTCGCCGTCGGCGGGCCGATCGGCGCCATCCTCGGCGCGGTCGCCGGCCATGCCTTCGACCACTATCGGGCCGAGCAGAACCGTCGTGGCCAGAAGGCGCGGCACGAGCCGCCGCTGTTCTACGAGGATCCGGCCGAGACCCGCCGGATCGCCTTCGCCACCGCCCTGATCGCGCTGGCGGCCAAGCTCTCCAAGGCGGACGGCCGGGTCACCGCCGACGAGATCCGGGCCTTCCGCCGGGTGTTCCAGATTCAGGACGACGAGGTCGGCGACATCGCGCGGATCTACAACCAGGCCAAGGAGTCGACCGAGGGCTTCGAGGCCTACGCGCGCCAGATTGCCATGATGTTCGAGCGCGACCGCTACCTGCTGAGCGAACTCCTGACGGGGCTCTTCGACGTCGCCCGCGCCGACGGCGCGCTCAACCGGGCCGAAACCGATTTCCTGCGCCGCGTCGCCGCTATCTTCGGCTTTGACGAAGCGGCGTTCGAGGAGATCCGCAGGCGGTTCACGGCGAGCGCGCGCCGCATGTCGGGCGCCGACGACGCCTATGCCGTGCTGGGCGTGTCGCGCGACGCGAGCGATGAGGAAATCCGCAAGGTCTATCGCCAGCTGGTGCGCGAGCACCACCCGGACAGGCTGGTCGCCAAGGGCCTGCCGCAGGAACTCGTCGAGCACGCCAACAGGACGCTCGCCGCCATCAACGTCGCCTACGACCGGATCGCCAAGGAGCGCAAGCTGCGCTAGCCGGAACGCTCCCGAGGCGGCTGCCGGCGTGTCGTGCCGGTGGCGCGGCCTACCTCTCGCGACGAATCCGCGCTAGGCTGCGGCGGCTCGGCGGAGGATCGGACATGTGGCGCATGCGAAGCGGGCTGTTGGCGGTGGTCATGCTGTTGCTCAGCGGCATCGATCCGGGCGCGGCCCAGCACACGCCGATCGTGGGCGTGGTGCCGTCGCTCGCGGGGCAGCTGCTCGTCGCGACGCCCGAGCTCGACGATCCCAACTTCAGCCACGCCATCGTCTACATGGTGCAGCACGACGCCGGCGGCGCGATGGGCGTGGTGATCAACCGGGTGCTCGGCCGCGGGCCGCTCGGCAAGCTGCTCGAAGGCCTCGGCGTCGAGGAGGGCAGCAACAGCCAGACCGAGATCTCGGTGCACTACGGCGGCCCGGTGCAGCTCGACCGCGGCGTGCTGCTGCACAGCCCCGACTACCGGCGCGACCACCCGCTGGTGATCGACGATCTCGCCGCCTTCAGCTTCTCGCTCGACGCGCTGCTGGCCATGGCGCACGGCGACGGGCCGCGCCATAGCCTGTTCGCGCTCGGCTATGCCGGCTGGGCGCCCAATCAGCTGGAGAACGAGATCGCGCGCGGCTCGTGGTTCACGATCGCGCCGGACGAGGCGCTGCTGTTCGACGACGACGTCGACAGCAAGTGGGAGCGCGCGCTCGCCCGACGCGGCATCGATCTCTAGCCGGACCTCCCTTGAGGACCAGGACGGCACGGTCTCGCCGGCCCTGTTAGATCCGACGGCTCTCCTCGCCCTGGCAGCCGGCGCGGGCAGATCCGCCGAACGCACGCCATTTCCCCGCCCCGATCGTTGCGCTACGCTTGGCGCCAGAGAACCAACAATGCGAGAACCGCCCATGTCGCGAACCCTGGCGCTCGGCCTTCTTCTCCTGGCCGCCCTGGCGCTGAGCCCGCCGCAACCCGTTCGCGCCCAGCAGGACGAGACGCCGTCGGGCACCGTGGAGATCGACCAGACCCAGCTCGCCCTGCTCTTCTCCGGCACCTTCGGGGGCGGCACGCTGCATTACGGGGGCAAGGCGTACGCCTTCACGATCGGTGGCGTCGGGGTCGGCGGCCTCGGCGTGGCCACCCTGCATGCGACCGGCGAGGTCTACAACCTGCACGATGTCGCCGACTTTCCCGGCGTCTACGGCCAGGCGGGCGCCAGCTACGCGCTCGGCAAGCAGAGCGGCGGCAACCTGTGGCTCGAGAATCCCGAGGGCGTGCGTCTGCATCTCAAGGTGGAACGCGAGGGCGTCATCCTCTCGATCGGCGCCGACGGGGTGGTCGTCAAGATGGAGTAGCGGGCGGCGACAGCCCGGCCGGCGTCGGTCGCGGCGAGCCTGCGCTCGCGAAGCGGCGCCGGCGACCGTGAGCGTCCGTCCCGAGCTCGACGGCCGTCTCGCGTTGCAGCGATGCCTGCAACACGTCCGACTGGTCTATTTGTCGTTGTATTAGAATTATTCGACTTATAGAGAGTGTTGCTCATCAGAAATTAGAATAGTTATGATTTTCTCTTCACTCAACTTTACTTGATCTTCCCGGATGTTTTACCTAGATGTTGGCGGCGTCGCGAGTCCGGACGACTCGCCAGGCAGGCGCAACAACGAGGAAAGGCCCGAGATGATCAAGCGAATTCCGGTGTTCGCGGCGCTGGCCGTGCTGGTTCCGGCGGCAGCTGGCGCAGCCGAGGGTCAGGTCAACGTCTATTCGGCGCGGCACTACGACACCGACCAGGCGTTGTACGACGATTTCACGGTGGCCACCGGCATCAAGGTGAACCTGATCGAGGGCGACGCCGACCAGCTGATCGAGCGGATCAAGGCCGAGGGTCGAAACAGCCCCGCCGACATCCTGATCACGGTCGACGCCGGGCGCCTGCATCGCGCCGAGGAGGCGGGCATCCTTGCGCCGGTCAACTCGGACGTGCTCGACGCCAAGATCCCCGGGCATCTGCGCGATCCGGAGGGCTACTGGTTCGGGCTGAGCCAGCGGCTGCGCGGCATCGTCTATGCCAAGGACCGCGTCGACCCGGCCGAGATCACGTCCTACGCGGTCCTCGCCGATCCGGCGTGGCGGGGGCGGATCTGCGTGCGCTCCTCCACCAACATCTACAACCAGTCGCTGGTCGGCGCGATGATCGCGGCGCAGGGAGTGGAGGCGACCGAGGCCTGGGCGCAGGGGCTGGTCGACAATCTGGCGCGTCAGCCGCAGGGCGCCGACACCGACCAGATCAAGGCCGTGGCGGCGGGAGAGTGCGACCTCGCCGTGGTCAACCACTACTACCTCGTACGGCTCATGAAGTCGGACAAGCCGGAGGAGAAGGCGGTCGCCGACGCGGTCGGCATCGTGTTTCCGGATCAGGACGGGCGCGGCACCCATGCCAACATCAGCGGCGCCGGCGTGATCGCCACGGCGCCGGACAAGGAGAACGCGATCGCCTTCCTGGAGTATCTGACCACCGAGCGGGCGCAGGAGTATTTCACCCTCGGCAATTACGAGTTCCCGGCCGTCGAGGGCGCGAAGACCGACCCGATCCTGCAGCAGTGGGGCGAGATCAAGACGGACAAGATCAATGCCTCCACCTATGGCGAGAACAACGCCGAAGCGGTCATGCTGATGGACCGCGTCGGCTGGAAGTAAGCATCCGACTGGCGCCGCCCGCCCCCTCCCGGCCGTAACAACGCCATCCTCTGGGGCGGCCCGGAGGTGGAGACGCAGCCTTGCTAGGCGGCCTCGCCCGGCGGCAGGCTATGCTCCGGGCGGCAGCTCTCCTGATCCAGGCGAGGCCGGACACGCGCGATCGCCCGGCTGAGCAGGATCACGGGCACGAGACCGACCATCACGATCGCCAGCGCCGCGGTCGAGGCCTCCGCCAGGCGCTCGTCGGAGGCGAAGCGGTACACGCGGACCGCCAGGGTCTCGAAGTTGAAGGGCCGCAGGATCAGGGTCGCCGGCAGTTCCTTGAGCACGTCGACGAACACAAGGATCACCGCCGCGAGCAGGCTGCCCCATATCAGGGGCACGTGCACTCGCAGCAGCGCCTCGCCCGGCCCGCGGCCGAGCGCCCGCGCCGCATCGTCGAGATGGCGGTTGATCTTCCCGAGGCCGGCTTCGACGCTGTTCATCGCCAGCGCCAGGAAGCGCACCAGATAGGCGAACAGCAGGCCGCCGATAGTGCCGGTCAGCAACAGCCCGGTCGAGATGCCAAAGGCGTCGCGCATCCAGGCGTCGAGCGCATTGTCGATGCGGGCGAACGGGATCAGCACGCCGACCGCGATCACCGCGCCCGGAATCGCATAGCCCATCGAGGCGACACGGGCGGAGGTGCGGATCAACGGGTTCTGCCGCAGCCGCAGACCATAAGCGACCAGCAGCGCCAGCGCCGTGATAAGCGCCGCCGCCATTGCGGCCAGCGAGAAGCTGTTGATCGCGAGCTCGAGGAACATCCAGCCGAACAGGGCATCGCCGCCACGCAGGGTCATGCGCACGAGGACCGCCACCGGCACCACGAAGCCCAGCAGGATCGGCGCCAGGCAGGCGATCAGCGCCAGGACCGCGCGGCCGCGGCTGAGCCGGTAGGAGTAGCGCGGCCGCGAGCGCGCCGTGTGCTGGTAGCGCGCGAGGCCGCGCGTGAGGCGCTCGAGGGCCAGGACGACCAGGACCAGCAGCATCAGGACGGCGGCCAGCTGCGCCGCCGCGACCGGCTGGCCGAGCGCGAACCAGGTGCGGTAGATGCCGGTGGTGAAGGTGTTGACGGCGAAATACTGCACGGTCCCGAAATCGGCCAGGGTCTCCATCAGCGCCAGCGCCACGCCGCCGGCGATCGCGGGGCGCGCCAGCGGCACCGCGACGTCGAAGAAGCTGCTCCAGGGGCCGCGCCCCAGCGTCCGGCTGACGTCGATCATGCAGACGCATTGCTCGAGGAAAGCGGCGCGGGCCAGCAGGTAGACATAAGGGTAGAGCACGAGGGTCATGACCACGGTCGCGCCGCCGAGCGAGCGGATCTGCGGGAACCAGTAGTCCTCACGGGTCCAGCCCATGACCTCGCGCAGGGTGGTCTGCACCGGGCCGGCATATTGCAGGAGGTCGGTGTAGGTGTAGCCGATGATGTAGGCCGGCACGGCGAGCGGCAGGAGCAGGGCCCATTCGAGGACGCCGCGCGAGGGCACGTGACACATGGTGACGAGCCAAGCCGTGCCGACCCCGATCAGGGTCACGCCGGTGCCGACTCCGAGCGCCAGCAGGACGGTGTTGACCAGGTAGCCGGCCAGCACGGTGCTTGCCAGATGGGACCAGATGTCGCCGACCGGCTCCGCCAGGCTCGACGCGACCACCAGCACCGGCAACGCGACCGCGAGGGCCAGCAGCAGCGCCGCGACGCTCCAGCGGTCGAGCCAGCGCAGCCGCCTGCGGCGAGCGCCATGCTCGACATCGGCATAGGCGATGCTGCTGCGCATGCACCTTCCCAAGCAGGCCTGTTCGCCCGAGCCTTTGATGTTCGGAAGGACAAATCGTGCGAACCGGAAGATATCTAGTGTACTCGCGAGACGAAGTCCACCTCGCGACGCCAGAGCAGACAGTAGATGGTACTAACCGCTAGATGAGAATCGTTTTAGATCTAAAGTACTCGCGGCGGGCAGGCGGTATTCTGTAGCGCCGGCGACGTCCGGCGCGTCGGCGCAGCGACGCGCCGCCGTGCCGATCAGGCGGTAGCGGACGCGAAGCGCGCCGGCCGCGCCCGCGACCCCTGGCAGGCCGTGCTGGCTCCTCGAGAAACGGTGTTCCGCCGCCGGCGGCCCGGCGGACGCGCCATCAGAGCTGGGCGGCGATATAGTTCTCGATGCCTACCTTCTCGATCAGGCCGAGCTGGGCGATGAGATGATTCTCGTGCTCCTCCTCATCGGCCAGGATCTTGACGAACAGCTCTCGGCTGACCGGGTCGTTCGCCCGATCGCACGCCAGGACGCCTTCGCGCAGATCGCTGATCCCGGTCTGCTCGAGGGCGAGGTTGCGTTGCAGGAGGCTCTTGACGTCCGCCGCCATCTCGGCCGGCCGGCCGCCCTCCAGCTTGGGCGTACCCTCGAGATAGAGGATGCGTTCGATCAGCAGCTCGGCGTGCCCGACCTCTTCCATCGCCTCCTTGCGCTCGGTCTCGGCCATCTTGTCGATGCCCCAGTCCTTCAGCTGCTGACTGTGAAGGAGGTACTGATTGACGGCGCTCTGCTCGTTGGCGAGCTGCTTGTTGAGGTGCTGGACGACTTCCGAGTTGCCTTTCATCGGGTACCTGCCTCTACCGCTGTATTTAGATCAATTCTAAAATGAGGATCAGGCCCGGGAACGTCAAGGGGCGCGGCGGGCGGGAGAGGCGGGCGCCCCTCGGGCGATCTGCTGTTGACCGCTCCTGCGGGATTCGGTTGCATGCGGCAGACGGGTTCCGCCACCCCGATCGGGCAGTGCTGTGCATGATTGCCCTGCGCAGGGCAAGTCGGGAGCGGTAGCCATGCCAAGCCGTAAGGAGGTGAGCCGGCGCGCCTTTCTCGGGTCGCTGGCGATGCTCGCGGCGTCGCGCTGCCGGCCGCTGCGCGCTCAGGGCGACCCCGGGCCGCGGCTGGCCCGAAGGATTCCTGTGAGCGGCGAGGAGGTGCCGGCGATCGGCATGGGCTCCTGGATCACCTTCAATGTCGGCGACGACCCCACGCTGCGCGCCGTGCGGGTCCAGGTGCTGCGGGCCTTCTTCGAGCGCGGCGGCACGGTCATCGATTCCTCGCCGATGTACGGCACCTCGGAGGAGGTGATCGGTCATTGCCTGGCGCGCATCGGCAACCGCCGGCCGTTCGCCGCGACCAAGATATGGACGCCCTTCCAGATGTTCGGCCCGCGCCAGATGGAGGATTCGCGCGCCTATTGGGGCGTCGAGCGGTTCGACCTGATGCAGATCCACAATCTCCTGAACTGGCAGGGCCATCTCGAGACGCTGCTCGAGAACAAGTCCCAAGGCCGCATCCGCTATGTCGGCATCACGACCTCGCACGGACGGCGGCTCGCGGAGTTCGAGCGGATCATGGCGGAGCAGCCGCTCGATGCCGTGCAGTTCACCTACAACATCGTCGATCGCGAGGCGGAGCAGCGCCTGCTGCCGCTCGCGGCAGAGCGGGGCCTTGCGGTCATCGCCAACCGGCCGTTCCGAGGCGGACAGCTGTTCTCCATGTACCAGCAGCATCCTCTGCCGGGCTGGGCGGCGGAGATCGACTGCGACGGCTGGGCGCAGTTTTTCCTGAAGTTCGTCGTCTCGCACCCGGCGATCACCTGCGCGATCCCGGCAACCTCGCGGGTCGACCACATGCAGCAGAACATGGGGGCGCTGTATGGCCGGCTGCCCGATGCCGGCATGCGTGCGCGGATGATCCGCCACGTCGAGAGCCTCTGAGCGGCGCCCGGCGCAGATGTTGCCCTATACCGCCGAGGTCCTGTTCGCGAGCATCGCCCAGTACAATCGAGCGCTGTGGCCGCTGCCGCCGGTCGCGCTGATCCTCTGCCTCGTCGCGATCCTGCTGACCCTTCGGCCGGTGCGCGGCGGCAACCGGGCGATCGGCGCCCTGCTGGCCGCCGCCTGGCTGTGGACCGGCATCGGCTGGCACCTGCTGTATTTCGCGCACCTCAACTTCGCCGCGCCGCTCTATGGCGCTTTTTTCGTCCTTCAGGGGCTGCTGCTGGCCTGGACGATGGCGCGTGGCAAGCGGCGCTTCCGCTTCGATGGGGGCCGGTTCGCCTGGGTCGGCCTGCTGCTGGCGATCACCGCCGTGGCATGGCCGCTGATCGATCGTGCCTTCGGCATGAGTTGGCTGTCCGAGCGGGTGGTCGGGCTGGAGCCGGTGCCGACCACGATCCTGACCTTCGGGCTTCTGCTGCTCATGCGCGGCCGCACGCCGCTACACCTGGCGATCGTGCCGCTGCTGTGGACCCTGGTCGCCGGCGTCACGGCCTGGATCCTCTGGATCCCGCAGGACCTTGTCCTGCCGGTGATCGGGCTCGGCGGCTTCGGCCTGCTCGCCTGGAAGAACCAGCGGCGCGCCCATCGCGCGGCCCGCCAGGATGACATGAGCAAAGACCGCCGGGCACACCGCGAATCGTGCTGAGCCGCCGGGAACCGGGCGTCCAGGACGTATGACGGCACCGCGCCCGAGCGCGGTGCGGCGCAGCGGCCTCCTAGACCGGGACCAGCGCCAGGACCCGCAGCGGGCTGCCGGAGCCGCGCTCGATCTTGAGCGGCGGCGTGATCAGCACAGCACCCGTCGGCGGCAGCTGGTCGAGGTTGCACAAGGACGCCAGGCCGAACTTGCCGGCCCCGTGCATCAGGTTGTGCGCCGGAAAAGGCGGCTCGAAGGCGAATGCCTGGCCGGCGTCGGTGCCGACCGCCTCGACGCCCCAGCCGGCGACGTCCCGCTGCTCGACGAGAAAGCGCACCGCCGCGGCGCTCGGACCCGGCACGTGCGGGCCGTCGTCCTTCACATTGAGGAAGGCCGTGGGGTCGGTGCGCTTCGACCAGTCGGTGCGCATCAGCACCCAGGCGCCTTTCGCGATCCTGCCGTGCATCGCCTCGAAGGCCTCGAGATGCGCGGGCTCGAGCACGAAGCGCGCGTCGACCGCGGCCTGCCGGCTGCAGTCGATCACGCAGGCGGGCGCGATGAAGCGGTGCGCGGGGATCGTGTCGGTGGCGCCGTTGGCGACGTCCTTGCCGGTGACCCAGTGCGCCGGCGCGTCGAAGTGGGTTCCGGTATGCTCGCCGCAGCTGATGTTGTTCCAGTACCAGGCCGGGCCGCGATCGTCGTAGTGCGAGATCTCCTCGAGGCGGAACGGGCTGGTCTGGGCGAATTCGGCCGGCAGCTGGATGATCGGCGTCGAAGGGCGGAGGGTCTGGGTCAGGTCGACCACCTTGATTCCGCCGTCGGCGAGCGCTCCTACCAGCTGCGCCAGGATAGCGCTGGACATGTTGCCTCCCTGAATCGGCTGCGCTCCTCCTTCTACGCCACTCCCCCGCCGCGCGCCACTTTCTGAATATGCCGATCCGGCCAAGCCCCGGCCCGGGCCGGGGCCTAGCCGGCACCGTCGCGCGCGACCCGCCGCATCGCGGCGAGATCGCTCGCCGCGTTACTCGTCGACGGTGAAGCCCACCTTCAAGGTGACCTGGTAATGCGCCACGCGGTCGTTCTCAATGTCGCCGCGGGTCTCCACGACCTGAAACCAGCGGAGATGGTGCAGCGACCTGGAAGCCTTGCCGATCGCGTTCTGGATCGCCGCCTCGATGCTGTCGGTCGACGAGCCGGCGAGCTCGACGATCTTGTAGACGTGGTTATCCATGCCGGTTCTCCCTGGGGCTGCGCCCGGCGTGCCTGCCCTAGCCCCGCCACTCCACCGTCAGCTCGCGGACGTCGGCGTGCGGCACCTGGGGCGGCTTGCCGTCCACCGTCCCGAGGTGAACGAAGCCGGCCAGGCGGTCGTTCCCGCTGAGCCCGAGCGCGGCCTTCACATGGTCGTCGTAGGCGTTGGTGCCGGTCAGCCATTTGGCGCCGAATCCCTGGGCATGCGCCGCGACCAAAATGTTCTCGACCGCGGCGCCGGTCGACAGGATCTGCTCGATCTCGGGGATCTTGGGATGCTGCGGGTCGAGCTTGGCCACGACGGCGATCACGACCGGCGCGCGTAGCGGCCGGCTGCGCTCCTGCTCCAGAGCCTCCGGGGGCGCATCCGGCTGGCGCTTGCGCAGCGCCTCGGCAAACACCTCGCCGAGCCGCACACGGGCATCGCCGCGGATCACGACGAAACGCCAGGGCCGCAGCCGGCCGTGATCGGGCGCGCTCGCCCCGGCGGCGAGGATCCGGGCCAGCCCTTCCTCGTCGGGCCCGGGCTCGGTCAGAAATGGCGGCGCGACCGAGTGCCTCGTGCTGAGCGCAGCCAACGCATCCATGGATGAACCTCCGGCTTGAGACGGGATCGACGCCCTTTGTGCCGGCATCGCGCGGACGAAACAAGGGCCTGTAACCCGGCGTCAACACAGGCCCGCTATCGTCCCAGGCGACCCCCGCCAAGTTGCTGGCGAGGGTCGTGCGTGTTGCGCTGCCGAACGCTGGCAGACCTTGTATATGCTGGAGAAGGGCGCCTACATGATGCGGCGCACAATGATATGCAGTCGCTTGCGCGCATGCCGTGCGCGCGGCTTGAGCGCCCTCTGAGGCGATCGAGCTACGGGCCGCCGCAAGGCGATCGGAGCGGTTCGGCGACGGCGGGACGAGGAACGGACGATGGACGAGCGGCAAGGTTACGCTTTTGAGGCCCTGGCCGTGGGCATGACGGCGGTGTTCAGCAAGACGATTACCGAAGCCGACCTGTTGATGTTCGCCGGGGTCTCGGGCGACACCAATCCGCTGCACCTGGACGAGGAGTTCGCCAGCCGGACGATGTTCGAGAGCCGCATCGCGCACGGCATGCTGACCGCGAGCCTGGTCTCGACCGTTCTCGGCACGCGGCTGCCGGGGCCTGGCGCCATCTATGTGAGCCAGAGCATCCGCTTCCTGGCGCCGGTGCGGATCGGCGATACGGTGATCGCGCGCGCCCATGTGGCGGAGCTGGTCGCCGACAAGCGCCGCGTCCGGTTGTCGACGGTCTGCACGGTGGGCGACAAGAAGGTGCTCGACGGCGAGGCGGTGCTGATGCTGCCCTCCCGCCCCAACGGCGCCGGCTAAGCCGGCCGGATCCGGCCCGCCTGACGCGGGCGTGGCGGCCCGGGCCGCGCGATACTGGATTCATCAGGGGTAACCGGAGCCGAGGCGATGGCCACTCGGCGGAGCGGCTTTACAAGAAGGACTTTTACGCCCGGACCCGCGACCAGGCGGCCGCGTTGCGCCACCCTGCCGATCATCTCTGGAACGGCCCGCTCGACCTGCTGCATCTCGCCGAGGAGGTGGAGGACTTGGGCACAGCCGCCCGCAATACCGTCCGCAGCCAGAGCGAGCGGATCATCGAGCACGCCTTAAGGCTGGTGTGTTCCGCGGCGCCTGAACCGCGCGCCGGCTGGATGAACTTCATCGATGACGCGCGTGGCCGTATCGAGGATGCGATCATCGCCACGATACGCCGCGACATCAAGACGTACCTGCCCCGGCTGTTCGAGCGCGCGCGCCGCAAGGTCGTACGCGAGCTTGCCGCGCACGACGAGCATGATGCGGCGGCTGCCTTCCCGGAGACCGGTCCTTACACCCTCGCAGACCTGCTCGCCGAGGACTGGTATCCGGAAACCGGCACGGCTTGCGCGAGCCACGCGGAGCATCTTGGGCGAGCAACGGTCTGACTGCGACGCCGGCTTGCCGCGTTCGAGAGAGCGCCACCGGTGGTCGGCGGTGCGGCTGGCGGACTGGCGAGCTGCGGCCTACCGGTCGTCAGGCAGGCCGCAACGATTCCCTATACCGGCCGTCCGCGAACAGGTCGTCGAGCGTGTAGGGACAACCGGCTGGCAGCATGTCGGCCGCGTCAGGCTCCCCGAACCGGCGCAGGCCGTTGTCCGCTTTGCTGCGCGCCTGCGTCCAGAGGCGCGGCAGCTGCTCCTCGAGATCGTCGTCGAGCTGGGTCCGGGCATCGATGACGGAATCGTACGAGCCGCCGCGCGGCTCGACGGCACGCGAATACTCCAGCTTCAGACAGTGCTCGATGATCCGGCGCACCTGGCTGCGCACGGCATCGCGCTGGCTCGTGCCCAGGTCCTACACCTCCTCGATCAGGTGCAGAAATCGAGCTCGACGGTGGGACGGGTTTCGGCGAGACGGCGCAACGCCTCCGCCTGGCGCTGGGTCCAGACATAGAAGCCCTGCTCGTATAGATCCTCGATCCGGGTCGCCATGATCCGCTTCCTTCCGGGCACAGGCTACCACATCGTTGCGGCCCATTGGAAGCGCGCCCGGGCGCCTCTTTACAGCCGCGCCGGCGGCCGGGCATAAGGCGGCATGCGGATCCACCGGGGCTACTGGCAGCTGGCGCGCGACGCGTGCGGCGCGGTCGTCGCGATCGGCAATTTCGACGGGGTCCATCGCGGCCATCGCGTCCTGATCGAGACCGCCCGCCGCCAGGCCTGTCTGGTCGGCGCGCCGCTCGGCGTGGTGACCTTCGAGCCGCATCCGCGCGAGGTGCTGACGCCGGAGAGCGCGCCGCCGCGGCTGACGCCGTTCCGCATCAAGGCCCGTCTCCTCGCGGACCTCGGCGTCGAGCATCTGTACCTGCTAACCGTCAACAAGGCGCTGCGCGAGAAGTCGCCCGAGGCGTTCGTGCACGACGTGCTGGCGGGCGGGTTCGGCATCCGCCACGCCGTCGTCGGCTACGACTTCCGCTTCGGCTACCGCGCCGCCGGCGACGTCGAGCGCCTGGAGGCGCTGGGCCACGACCACGGCTTCGGGCTCAGCCGGATCACCCCGGTGACCTGGCGCGGCGAGGTGTGCTCGTCGAGCCGGGTGCGGGCCGCCGTCGAGGCGGGCGACGTGGTGCTGGCACGCGACCTGCTCGGGCATCCGTTCATGGTCGGGGGCCGGGTGGTCGCGGGCGACCGGCGCGGCCGCGAGCTGGGCTATCCGACCGCCAATCTGCGCCCGCCGGCAAGGCGCGCGCTGTGGCCGCGCGGGGGGATCTACGCCGTGCGGGCGCGCGCGCGCGATCGCGGCGAGGGCTGGCACGACGCGGTGGCGAGCCTGGGCTGCCGGCCGACCTTCGGCGGCCGCGACCTCGTGCTCGAGGTGCATCTGTTCGACTACCGCGCCGACCTCTACGGCGAGTGGCTGTGCTGCGCCTTCATGGAGCGTCTGCGCGACGAGGAGAGGTTCGACAGCGTCGAGGCGCTCAAGGCGCGGATGGCGCAGGACTGCGCGGAGGCGCGCGCCGCGCTCGCCGCCACGCGCGGCTGACCGACGCGACCGCGCACGCCGCGATCTGCTTGAAAATGGGGGATTCCTTGACTCTCCAGCCGGCGATTCCTATCTTCGCGGGATGCGCAGGCAGCTCCCCGAGAGGCGAATTACGAGCCCGGTCCTCGCCAGGGACCGGGACGTTGCGCTTGTTCCTCTCGTTGCCCGGGAGTCTGCCCGTGACGCTCTTCGCTGAATTCCCCTCCGGCTGGTCGTGCCTGCCTCGTCCGATCCGCCACCGAGCCGGCGGCCCGGCTTGGTCGCGTGACCGGGAGGATCGGGCATGAACGAGGCCACCACAGCCGCGCCCGCCGCGACCAGAGACTATCGCACGACCGTGTTCCTGCCGCGCACGGCGTTCCCGATGCGGGCCAATCTGCCGGCGCGCGAGCCGGAGATCCTGGAGCGCTGGGCGCAGCTCGACCTCTACCGGCGGCAGCGCGAGGCGGCGGCCGGCCGCCGGAAATTCGTGTTGCACGACGGGCCGCCCTACGCCAACGGCCATCTGCACATGGGCACGGCGTTCAACAAGATCCTGAAGGACGTGGTCAATCGCAGCCAGCAGATGCTCGGCCGCGACGCGGTCTACGTGCCCGGCTGGGACTGCCACGGCCTGCCGATCGAGTGGCAGATCGAGCAGCGCTACCGCAAGGAAGGCCGCGACAAGGACGCCGTGCCGATCGCCGAGTTCCGCCAGGAATGCCGTGAGTTCGCCGAGCATTGGATCGAGGTGCAGCGGCGCGAGTTCAAGCGGCTCGGCGTGATCGGCGACTGGGACCGGCCCTACACGACCATGGCCTTTGCGGCCGAGGCCGGAATCTTCCGCGAGCTCGCCAAATTCCTGCTGTCGGGCCAGCTCTACCGCGGCAAGAAGTCGGTCATGTGGTCGGTGGTCGAGAAGACGGCGCTCGCCGATGCCGAGGTCGAGTATCACGATCACACTTCGACCACGATCACCGTGCGCTTTCCGGTCGTGCGGGCGTCGCACCCGGCGCTCGAGGGCGCGTCGGCGCTGATCTGGACCACCACCCCCTGGACGATCCCCGGCAACCGCGCCGTCGCCTACGGCGATCAGATCGATTATCGGGTGATCGAGGTCGAGGAGGTCGGCGAAGGCTCGCTGGCGCGGGTGGGCGAGCGGCTGCTCCTCGCGGCGTCGCTGCAGGACGAAGTCTTCGGCGCGGCCGGCATCGCGCGCGGTCGCGTCGTCGGCGAGCTGAAAGGGGCGGAGCTCGCCGGCAGCGTGCTGCACCATCCGTTGTACGGCCGCGGCTACGAGCTGGAAGCGCCGCTGCTGGTGGCCGACTTCGTGACCACCGATCAGGGCACCGGGCTCGTGCACATCGCCCCCTCGCACGGCGCCGATGACTTCGAGCTCGGCGCGCGGCACGGCCTCGAGGTGCCGGACACGGTCGGCGAGGACGGCCTCTATGCACCCGACCTGCCGCTGTTCGGCGGACTGCACGTGTTCAAGGCGGCGGAGCCGGTGATCGAGGCGCTGCGCGCCAACGGCACCCTGCTGGCGCACGGCAGGCTGGTGCACAGCTACCCGCATTCCTGGCGCTCCAAGGCGCCGCTGATCTTCCGCGCGACGCCGCAGTGGTTCATCCCGATGGAGGGGCCGGGCGAGCTGCGCGCCAAGGCGCTCGCCGCGATCGATGCGACCCGCTGGGTGCCGGCGCAGGGCCGCAACCGGATCCGCGGCATGGTCGAGAGCCGGCCCGACTGGTGCGTCTCACGCCAGCGCGCCTGGGGCGTGCCGATCGCGCTGTTCGTCGACAAGGCCACGGGCGAGGTGCTGCGCGACCCGGAGGTGGTCGAGCGCATAGCCGTGGCCTTCGAGCAGGAGGGCGCGGATGCCTGGTTCACCGGCGATCCGGCCCGCTTCCTTGGACCCGGCCGCGATCCGGCCGCCTTCGAGCAGGTCATGGACATCGTCGAGGTCTGGTTCGATTCCGGCTCGACCCATGCCACGGTGCTCGAGCCGCGCGACGATCTGTTATGGCCCGCCTCGCTCTACCTCGAGGGCTCGGATCAGCACCGCGGCTGGTTCCAGAGCTCGCTGCTCGAGAGCTGCGGCACGCGCGGCAGGGCGCCCTACGAGACGGTGCTGACGCACGGCTTCGTGCTCGACGCCGAGGGCCGCAAGATGTCCAAGTCGCTCGGCAACGTGATCTCGCCCCTCGACCTGATGGAGACCGCCGGCGCCGACATCCTGCGCCTGTGGACGGTGTCGGCCGACTACACCGAGGACGTGCGCATCGGTAAGGAGATCCTGGCTGGTCAGGCGGATGCCTATCGGCGGCTGCGCAACAGCCTGCGTTACCTGCTCGGCAACCTCGACGGCTTCAGCGACGCGGAACGACTGCCGCGCGAGCAGATGCCGGAGCTGGAGCGCTGGGTGCTGCACCGGCTGGCCGAGTTCGACCGGCTGGCGCGCGAGGCCAACCAGAGTTTCGAGTTCGCCCGGCTGTACTCGTCCCTGCACAATTTCTGCGCGACCGATCTGTCGGCGCTCTACTTCGACGTGCGCAAGGACGCCCTCTACTGCGACCGTCGCGACAGCCTGCGCCGCCGCGCCGCGCGCACCGTGCTCGACCACCTGTTCCAGTGCCTCACGGCATGGCTCGCCCCGGTTCTGGTGTTCACCACCGAGGAGGCCTGGCTCACCCGCTTCCCGTCCGAGGACGACAGCGTGCACCTGCGCCTGTTCCCCGAGATCCCCGCCGACTGGCACGACCCTGGGCTCGGCGCCAGATGGGAGCGGATCCGTCGGGTGCGCCGGGTGGTGACCGGCGCGCTCGAGGTGGAGCGCCGCGACAAGCGGATCGGCGCCAGTCTCGAAGCCGCGCCGCAGTTGTTCGTCGGCGAGGACGATGCGCGCCTGCTGGCGACGCTCGATGTCGCCGAGCTCGCGATCACCAGCGGCATCGAGGTGGTCACGGGCACGCCGCCCGCCGGCGCGTTCACCCTCGACGATACGCCGGGCGTCGGCGTCGTGCCCAAGCTCGCGCAAGGCAGCCGTTGCGAGCGCTGCTGGCAGATCTACGCCACGGTCGACGCCAATGGCCTGTGCGCGCGCTGCGCCGACGCAGTTGCGGCCCTGGCCGCCTGACCGGTGTGCGCCGCCGGTCCGACGTTCGCCGTAACGGCCACCGGGTAGCGGAACGGGCATGGTTCGCCTGGGACTGACGGTGGCGTTGCTGCTGCTGGCATTGGATCAGCTGAGCAAATGGATTGCGCTCGATCTGCTCGACCTGGCGGCGCGGCCGATCACGGTGACATCTTTTTTTAACCTTGTGATGGTTTGGAATAGAGGCGTGAGCTTCGGCATGCTCGACTCGCTCGGCGCCTTCGCGCCGTGGCTGCTCTCGGGGGTCGCGCTTGCGGTGGTGATCGGGCTGCTGTTCTGGCTCAAACGGAGCGAGCACGCCATGACGGCGATCGGGCTGGGACTGGTGATCGGCGGCGCCATCGGCAATGCGCTCGACCGGCTGCGCCATGGCGCGGTCGTCGATTTTCTCGACTTCCACCTCGCCGGCTATCACTGGCCGGCCTTCAACCTCGCCGATGCCGGCATCTGCGTCGGCGCCGGCCTGATCGTGGTCGATGGCTTGCTGGCGCCTCGCCGCCAATATACATAGGGCGCCATAAGAGAGCGCCGCGGCCGTGCAAGAGACGCTGCAAGCGCAGGACGAGGGGGCCTTGCCGACGTGACGGTCGACGCACGCCCCGCAGGGCGGCCGGGGGAAACGCGAAGGGGAGATCGACCGGTGTGGCGCGGGTTGGGAATTGGACTGGCCATCCTGAGTCTCCTGCCGATGGCCGGATGTGCTCGGGGGACGGTGCAGGATGCGTTGGGAATGAGCAAGCGTGCGCCGGACGAGTTCGCCGTGGTCAAG
>DASUGG010000148.1:0-7039 GCA_036274135.1 Geminicoccaceae bacterium | reverse complement strand
TCTTCCTGGCCGAAAAGGGCGAACCAGACGGCGGCAAAGACGCCGGCGCCGGCGAGGCAGACCACGAAGACCGTGGCGGCCAGCAGATTGGGATCCGCGGCGATCCGTTCGAGCAGGGGCCTCATGTCATCATCGCCTGCTGGAGTGCCCGCTCGAGGCCGAAATACGCGGCGCGCTTGGTGAAATGCGGTCGGACCCCGCTCGACTTGTACTGGCCGATCAGCGTGCCTTCGCGACTCTCGCCCTGGAACTCGAAGCTGAACAGATCCTGCGTTGTGATCACTTCGCCTTCCATGCCGATGATCTCGGTCACGTGCGTGACGCGCCGCACGCCGTCGCGCATGCGCGACACCTGCACGATCAGGTTGACGGCGCCGACGATCTGGGTGCGCACCGCCTTGCTCGGCAGGTTGACCGAGGCCATGCCGATCATGTTCTCCATGCGGGTGAGGGCCTCGCGCGGATTGTTGGCGTGCAGCGTGCACATCGAGCCGTCGTGGCCGGTGTTCATCGCCTGCAGCATGTCGAGCGCCTCGGGGCCGCGCACCTCGCCGCAGATGATGCGGTCCGGCCGCATGCGCAGCGCGTTCTTGACGAGGTCGCGCATTGTGATCTCGCCCGTGCCCTCGAGGTTGGGGGGCCGCGTCTCGAGCCGCACCACGTGCGGCTGCTGCAGCTGCAGCTCGGCCGCGTCCTCGATGGTCACGACGCGCTCGGCCGGATCGATCAGCTGCGACATCGCATTCAGCATCGTCGTCTTGCCCGAGCCCGTACCGCCCGAGATGATGATGTTGAGGCGGCAGGCCGATGCGATCTTCAGCACCTTGCCGAGGTTCTCGGAGATGTTCCCCTGGCGGGTCATCACGTCGAGCGTGATCGACTTCTTGGAGAACTTACGAATCGAGATGGAGCAGCCGTCGATCGCGAGCGGCGGCGCGATCACGTTGACGCGCGAGCCGTCGGGCAGCCGGGCGTCGGCGATCGGGCAGGTCTCGTCGACGCGCCGCCCGACCCGGGTCACGATCCGCTGCGCGACGTTCATGACGTGGGCGTTGTCGCGGAACCGGACGTCGGTAATCTCGAGCTTGCCCTTGCGCTCGACGTAGACCTGGTGCGGCCCGTTGACCATGATGTCGTTGATCGACTCGTCGGCCAGCAACGGCTCGAGCGGCCCCAGGCCGACCATGTCGTCGACCAGCGTGGTGGTCAGCGCCTGCTGCTCGCGCGAGGTCAGCGAGAGCTTCTCTTCGGCGACGATCTCGCCGATCAGCTCGGCGATCTGACGCTGCAGCTCCTCGCGCGGCAGCTTGGCGGCGGCGCTGGCGTCGATGCGCTCGAGCAGCGCGACCTGGATGCGCTCGAACACCGCTTTGGCGGCGGCCGCGCGCTTCTCGTTGGCCGCGTGGTTGACGGGCTGCGGCTGGGCGCGCTGGGCAGCGGGCATCGCGGGGCCGACCGGCGCGGCCTCGGGCGGGGCGCCGTTCACCCGCGGCCCGAGCTGTGGTGGCGCCTGCGGCGCCGGGCTGGGCCTGACCGGGGTGATCTCGGCATTCTGGCGGCGACCGAACATGCGTCGACGTCCTAGGCCTTCTTGCGCAGCTTCTGCCACAGGCCGGCGCGGCCGGTGCCGTCGCCGGTCTGCGGCCCGCACAGCCGCTCCGTGATCTGATGCAGGCCGCCGGCGACCGGCCCCTTGGTGGCTGCCACCGCCTGGCCGAAGTTGGTCGCCGCGGCGACCGTCCGGGGATCGAACGGCAGGACCAGGTCGAGCTTGCGGCCGACCCCCTTCTCGAACTCGGCGCGCGGCATCTCGCCCTGCTTGTGCTCGCCGGCGCGATTGACGATCAGCAGGGCGTTGCAGGATGCGTTGGTGGTCGGCAACAGGCCCGCCATACGCATCGTGTCGCGCATGCCGGCGAGCGAGAGGTCGGAGACCAGTATCAGATCGGTCGCGCTCTGCAGGACCTGCTGCGAGCACGGATTCGGCGTCCGGGGGACGTCGACCAGGACGTAGTGGAACTGGTGGCGCAGCTCCGTGATCAGCAGCTCGAGGGCGTTGTAGTCGAGCAGGAGCGCCTCGTCCGGACTCTCCTCGGCGCTCAGCACGTAGAGGCGCTCGGAATGCTGGACCAGCACCCGGTCCATGAACAGGCCGTCGATCCGATTGGGGTTCTCGAGCGCTTCGCGCAGCCCGTGGCTCGGCTCGAGGTCGAGCGACAACGCGACCGTGCCGAACTGCAGATCGAGATCGACGAGGGCGACCTTGCGCCGCCGCTCGTGGGCGATCAGCCAGGCGATGCTGGTCGCGACCATGGTCGCGCCGACGCCGCCTCTGGTGCCGGTGACCGCCACCAGCTTGCCGAGCCGGCTGTTCGACTTCAGCGCGCCGCTGTGCTCGGTCGCGCTGGCCAGCGACTTCTGCAGCAGCCCCGGCGTGATCGGCTTGACCAGATAGTCGGCGACGCCGTGCGCCAGGAGGTCGCGGAAAATCGCGCAGTCGTTGCGCTCGCCGAGCGCCACCACGGTCACGCCAGGCTCGCAGACGTCCGCCAGGCTGTTGACGTCGGACAGCGGCAGCTCGGACTTGCTGAGGTCGATCAGCAGCAGGCTCGGCGAGCGATGCTCGCCGAGATACCGCACCGCCTCCTTGACCCCACCTTCGCGGATCGAGGCATGCTGCAGCATCATCTCGCCGACCACCTGGTCGACGACGGTATAGGTTTCGGCGTCGGCGCAGAAAGCCAGGAACTCTTCCCGCTGCGAGTCGGCGTCCGAGTGCTCGGCGGGTGCGATCGCGGTGGCCATTAGTTTCCGAGCTCCTCTTCCTTGAGTTCGATCACCTCGCCGGTGCGGTAGCGCACGATGCTCTCGGCGGCATGAATGCCGCTGGCCGGCGCCAGCTTGCGGCCGCGGACCAGATCGCCGGGATTGTCGATCATCAGGCCGAGATTGGTCTGCGTGGCGCAGCCGAAGTTGCTGCCCGGCAGGTTGGAGTAGTCGAGCCCGCTCTCGCGGCTCCAGTCGGGGCAGGGCGGCAGCTCGACGACATGGCGCTCGAGCACCAGCTCGACGCGCCGGTTCTGCTGCCAGACGGCGGGCCCGCTGCCTGCGGCCGCCGGCACGCGTTCACCGAAGGCGCTGGTGCGCAGCGGGACCCCCTGGAGGCCCTGCGCGCGCAGGAAATCGGCGACGCTGGTGATCCGGCGCGAGGCCAGCTCGACATTGTAGAGGTCGGTGGCGCGCTCGTCGGCGTGGCCCTCGACGACCATCGTGTCCTGCGCGTGCGGGGCGACCGTCTGCAGGAAGGTCAGGAGCCGATCCTGCTCGACGGCCGTCAGCTCCGCCGAGTCGGTCGCGAAGTGAACCGTGTGGCGGTACTGCGCGCGCTCGACCTCGAGGTTCTTGGGCGAGCTCGCCTCCATCCATCCGAGATACGGGTTGGTGCCGGACTCCGGCATCGCGCAGGCCGTCAGGACGAGGCCGAGCGCCGTCAGGCACGCGAGGCAGCGCGGCGGAAAGTTGCGCCGATCGGTGGGATGCTGCAGGGCAGCGGACATCACCCTTCTCCTATTCCAGAACGAAGCCGATCGGGCCGGTCAATCGCTGGCCTTGCGGCCCCTGCGGCCCACCCCTGCCGGGGTGCAGCTGGGCGCTGTGGAGGCGACCCTGCAGGATGCGCTCGATGTCGTTGGGCGCCTTGTAGCCATCGTTGGGAGTCGCGAGCACGGGCTCGTCGACCGGGCGGACCAGGTAGGGCGTCACGATGATCACCAGCTCCGTCTCGTCGCGCCGGAAGGCGGTCGAGCGGAACAGCGTGCCGAGCACCGGCAGATCGCCCAGCCCCGGCGTCTTGGAGACCGCGTTCTGCACGTCGCTCGACAGCAGTCCGCCGATCGCGAAGCTCTGGCCGCTGCCCAGCTCGACGGTGGTCTCGGCGCGGCGCGTCTTGAGGGCCGGAATGGTCAGCCCGTTGACCTCGATCGCGCCGTCCTGGGACAGCTCGCTGACCTCGGGGCGAACCCTCAGGCTGATGCGGTTGCCGGACAGGACGGTCGGCGTGAACGCGAGCTGAATGCCGAACTCCTTGAACTCGATCTGGATGTCGTTGTCGTCGCCGGTCGCGACCGGGATCGGAAACTCGCCGCCGGCCAGGAAGCTCGCGGTCTCGCCGGACAGCGCGGTCAGATTGGGCTCGGCGAGAATGTTGACCAGGCCTTCCTGAGCCAGGGCGTCGATCGCGGTGTTGACCACGTTGTCGCCCGGCGTGAAGTTGCCGAAGAACAGATCCGGCACGTTGCCGTTGGCCTGCGGCGGCGCCCGGAAGAACGAGCCCGCCGCGCCGAACGCGGGTCGACCGGTGGCGAAGCCGAACAGGAGGTCGCCGGTCTCGAACACGGTCTCCCAGTTGATGCCGAACTCCTTGATGACCTTGCGCGACACCTCGGCGACGCGAACCCGCAGGTGCACCTGCGTCGAGGCCGCCACCCGGACGCGGTAGAGCAGCGTCTCGTTCTCGCCGAGGAAACGCCCGCCCAGCTCGCGTACTTCCTGCGCCTGCACCGGCGTGTCGACGGTGCCGTCGAGCACGATGCTACCATCGACCGAGCCGACCTCGATCCGATTGCCGGGTGCGAGCTGCTCGATCGCTTCGCGCAGCCCGGTCAGATTGTGCTGGACCACGACCTGGGTGCGCAGCAGGACCTGATCGTTCTCGTCGACGGCGTAGAGGCTCGTCGTTCCGGCCCGCCGGCCGAACAGATAGACGATGCTCGGCGACTGCGCCTGGACATCGGCGATCTCGGGGTCGGCGATGAACACGGTGGCGGCAGGCCGCGGCAGGCGGATCACCTGGCCCTTGCGCACCTCGATCGTCAAGCTGTCGGAGGTGCTCAGCGTCTCCGGCGCGGCCTGGCCGTGGGCAGGCGTGGCGAGCAGCCCAAACAGCAAAAACAGGCAGAGACCAAGGACGTTTCGCCCGGCGCGAGGAGAGGCGCCCTGGCGCCAGAGGCGATGCGAATCGGCGGTCATCAGTTGGCTCCCTGCTGGAGCTGAACGTCCTCGGCATTGCTCCCGCGCAAGACCAGCAGGCGAGAGGTCAGGCGGTAGTCGCTGCGCAGGGCGCGCGACACGTCCAGGTCCCAGGTGTAGGACTGCTCCTCGTCGCTCGGCGTGGCCTCGGGCCCTGCGTTCGCGAGGCTGCGCAGGCTCAACGAGAGCTTGCCGAGCTCGGTCAGCAGGGTGATCTTCTCGGCGACGCTCGGCTCGACCTCGAAGGTGGCCGTCTTGGCCTTCTCGTAGTTCTTGTCCTCGCCGGCGACGTCGCTGGTCTCGACGCCCATGGCGATGATGCGGACGTCGCGCAGCACAGTCTCGCTGACCCGCCGCGCGTTCGCGCCGTCGGCGGCCGACAGCGTCTGGGTCAGGATCAGATCGACCCGGTCGCCCGGAAAGATCAGGCCGGAGTTGCTCGAGATGGCGTTGATCGGTACCGAAACCGCGCGCATGCCGGGCGCCAGGACCGCCGCGAGGAAGCCGCGGTCGCCGGGCTTGACGACGCTGCCGTCGGTGATCGGAGTGCCCTCCGAGATGCCGCGCCGGACCACGGCGCCGACCATCGCGTCGTTGGGGCGCGCGCCCTTGAGCACATAGGTATCCGGCACGTCGTCGGTCGGCCAGCGCTGCCACCGCAGATGCTGCGGCTTGATGAACGTGCCGGCGGCGAGATTCGCGTCTGCGACCAGCACCTCGTAGATTTGCTCGGGTGCCGGCGCGGCCACCGCCGCGATGGTGCTCTGCTGGCCTTGGATCCAGCTGCGTGCGTACATGGCCGTGGCACCGGCGGCGACCACGGCCACGAGCAGGACGATGATGCGACGCAGACCCATCGGGGTTTCCTCAGAATTTTGTCAGTTGCACGACCACGGCGAGGCCCCCCGCGGCGATCGCAATTCCATAGGGAAGGGTGAGGGGCGTCGGTTCGGTCGAAATCGACGTGAGCCGGTCGCTTCCGCCGAGAGAGGCGTTCGCGGCATGCTCGGCGCGACCGGCCGACGCGAGCTTCAGGCCGAGCGCCGCCAGGTGAGCGTCGATCACGCCCTGCCAGCGCCGGTACCAGAGGCCGCCGAGCGCCAGGCCGCCGCCCGCAAGGCTGGTGACGATGGCGAACAGCGCGAGGTTGTCGAGACCCGCCCACAGCGTGGTCGCGGCGATCAGCTTGACGTCGCCGCCGCCGATCAACTGCCTAGCGAACATGACGAGGCCGAACAGGAACACCGCGGCGGCGAGCGCCAGGCTGCCGGGCCAGGCGACCGGCGTCGGGCTGACCAGGACATAGGCCGGGTACAGGGCGGCGACGCCGCCGGTGAGCCAGTTCGGGATGCGCCGCTCGCGCAGATCGATCAGCGCGGCCAGGCCCAGGAGCGCGACGAAACCTGCAAGCGGCAGCCAGATCAGCACGGCGCTGTGCTCCATGGCGATCTCGAACGCCGGCCCGGGCTCACGACTGCGCGCCGATCAAGGCGTCGATCAGCGACTGCAGCGGCAAGCCGAAGAGCGATTCGCCGAGCTGCGTGATCGTGCCGATGAGGGCGACGGCGATCAGGGCGGCGATCAAGCCGTATTCCAGCGCGACGGCGCCGCTCGTCTCTTGCCAGAGAGAGGCTGCGTTTCGCCCGGTCGGGCGAGCCCTCCGCAGCGTGACTTGAGATCTCACCGTCTTCCTCCCGATCCGTGTGCGGGCAGCCCCCGGGCGTGTCGGAGGAGCCCGGCACCGGCGGTCGCCATGACCGCCGGTGCCGCGGCCCGAGCGCGAAACGGATCAGCTGCCGCCGCCGCCAGCCGACGAGAGATTGTCCGCCACCGCCTTAAACGTGGCGTTCAGGTTCTCGCCGAGGAGCGTCAGCATCGCGATGATCGCCACCGACACGAGCGCGGCGATCAGGCCGTACTCGATCGCGGTCGCACCGCTCTCGTCCTTCAGAAGCTTCCGGATGGTGCTCATGGAACGTTTCCCCATGATATTGTCGCGGAGCTTTGACTT
>DASUGG010000147.1:0-4106 GCA_036274135.1 Geminicoccaceae bacterium | reverse complement strand
CTCCTTCAGCTGCTGGCTCTGGGCGTGCTTCTCCTTCTCCGCCTGCCACTTGGCGGTCAGCTCGGCCGAGCGCTGCTCCAGCTCGGACAGCTCCTTCTCGAGATGCGCCAGGCGGTCCTTGGAGGCCTTGTCGGTCTCCTTCTTCAGCGCCTCGCGCTCGATCTTGAGCTGGATGATGCGGCGGTCGAGCTCGTCGATCGCCTCGGGCTTGGAGTCGATCACCATGCGCTTGCGCGCCGCCGCCTCGTCGATCAGGTCGATGGCCTTGTCGGGCAGGAAGCGGTCGGTGATGTAGCGGTTGCTGAGCGTCGCCGCCGCGACGATCGCGCCGTCGGTGATCCGCACCTGGTGGTGGCGGTCGTAGGCGTCCTTGAGGCCGCGCAGGATCGAGATCGTGTCCGCGACGCTCGGCTGCGTGACGTAGACCGGCTGGAAGCGCCGCGCCAGGGCCGCGTCCTTCTCGATGTGCTTGCGGTACTCGTCGAGCGTCGTGGCGCCGATGCAGTGCAGCTCGCCGCGCGCCAGCGCCGGCTTCAGCATGTTGGAGGCGTCCATCGCGCCTTCCGCCTTGCCGGCGCCGACCAGGTTGTGCAGCTCGTCGATGAACAGGATGACGTCGCCCTCGCCGTGCGTGACCTCCTGCAGCAGGGCCTTGAGGCGCTCCTCGAATTCGCCGCGGTACTTGCTGCCGGCCACCAGCGCGCCCAGATCGAGCGCCAGCAAGCGGCGGTCGCGCAGGCTGTCCGGCACGTCGCCGCGCACGATCCGCTGCGCCAGGCCCTCGGCGATCGCGGTCTTGCCGACGCCGGGCTCGCCGATCAGCACCGGGTTGTTCTTGGTGCGCCGCGAGAGGACCTGGATGACGCGGCGGATCTCGTCGTCGCGGCCGATCACCGGGTCGAGCTTGCCCTCGCGGCCGGCCTCGGTGAGGTCGCGGGTGTACTTCTTGAGCGCGTCGTAGCCTTCCTCGGCCGAGGCGGTGTCGGCCGTGCGGCCCTTGCGGATCTTCTCGATGGCGGCGTTCAGCGACTGCGCCGTGACGCCGGCGTCCTTGAGCGCCTTGCCGGCATCGCTGCCCGCGGCCATCGTCAGCGCGAGCAGCAGGCGCTCGACCGTGACGTAGCTGTCGCCGGCCTTCTGGGCGATCTTCTCGGCCTGCTCGAACAGCCGCGCGGTCTCGGGCGCCAGATAGAGCTGGCCGGCGCCGCTGCCCTCGACCTTGGGCAGCTTGGCGAGGCTCGCCTCGGTCGCCTCGAGGGCGCGCTGCGGATCGCCGCCGGCGGCCCGGATCAGGTTGCCGGCGAGCCCCTCGGAATCCTCCAGCAGCACCTTGAGCAGATGCTCCGGCACGAAGCGCTGGTGGCCGCTGCGCAGCGCCAGCCCTTGGGCGGACTGCACGAATCCACGCGCGCGCTCGGTGTATTTCTCGAAGTCCATGCGCAACTCCCCAGCTGGAGCCCTCGGCTCCGCGTGGCCCCTTGTGATCGGCGGCCCATCATCGCCGGCCCGAACGCGGCACCGGCTGGACTTCTATGTGGGAGCCACGTACTGCTGCACAAGATCTAGGCAAGCATCGCGTTCTGCTTGCCGGACGGGCAACTCGGGTTACCAGCGCAGGAAGATCCCGACATCGCCCGGCACGCCGCCGGGAAAATCCATGATCTGGGCGCGCACCTTGTAGCCGAGCGGCGCCAGCTCCTTCTCGTAGAAAGTGTGCGCCTTCGCGGCGAATCCTGTCAGCGTGCGCTCCCAGTCCGGCTCGAAATTGTTGATCGCCCGCCCGCCATCGCTGCAGAAGGAGCTCGGAAAGCGCACCACCAGCGTCTCGCGCTCGCCCCGCTCGGCGGCGCTCTTCACCACCCGCGACAGCCGCTCGAACACCTCCGGCGCGATCTCCCGCGCCATGAAGGCGTCACGCAGTTCATCGCGCTCGTGGTCCGCCTTGCGCTTCTTCTCGAGCGCTTCCTTGGCCTTCGCCATTTCGATGTCGTCGGCGATCCGCCTGAGATCGTCCGGGTTGATCAGACCGGGCATGCCTGCTTCTCCCTAGCTCATTGCCTGCCGCGCCCAGGTGCGACGGCGCGACAGCATACGCCAGCTGCGACGGCGGCCGCCATGGGGCACGCGGGCCGCGCTCCGCCTCCCGGTCATGACTTGCGTCGCCGCGCTTCCACGATCACGGCCACGACGGCGACCACCGGAGGAGGCCGATCGCCGCCTGCACGAGGCCGAAATGGGCGGAATCGCGCACGACCAGCAGCGCAGCCGGAAGGCTGGCGACGACCAGGATGCCACGAACGATGACACCCATGTCCGTCTCCGGCTGAGCATGGCGCGTCCCGCGCCGGCGGCGAGGCGACCGGCTGTCTGTCGCGTCAGCCGGCCGGCGTCTTTGACATAGCGCAGGCGCCGCAGCGCAGGCTAGCGGTCGCGGCAAGGCGGGTCCGGCCGCAGGATCAGGCAGCGCTCGATGCCGGCGAGATCGGGCCGCGATCCGACCAGCCTGAGGCCGTGCCGGCGCATGACCGCCTCGACCGCGGCCGCCTGGCCCTGGCCGATCTCCAGGCAGGCGACGCCGTGCTCGGCCAGCAGGCGGGCGCAGTCGGGCGCGAGGGCGCGGTAAGCGTCGAGCCCGTCGGCGCCGGCGAACAGGGCCTCCTCGGGCTCGAAAGCACGCACCTCGGGCGGCAGGGTCGCGGCATCGGCGCGGGCGACATAGGGCGGATTGCTCACCACGAGGTCGTAGGGTCCGGCGAGGCCCTGTCCCCAATGACCCTCGCCAAACGCGGCGCGGGCGGCCAGGCCGAGCCGCCCGGCATTGCCGCGCGCGACCGCGAGCGCCGCAGCGCTGCGATCGACGCCGAGGCCGGTCGCGTTCGGCAGCTCCGAGAGCAGCGCCAGCAGCAGGCAGCCCGAGCCGGTGCCGAGGTCGAGGATGCGCAACGGGGTGGTACGACCGTGGACGGACTCCAGCGCCGCCTCGACCACGCTTTCGCTCTCGGGCCGCGGCACAAGCACGGCGGGACTTACCCGGAAGGGCAGGCTCCAGAACTCGCGCTCGCCCAGGATGTAGGCCATCGGCTCGCGGGCGAGGCGCCGCGCCGCCAGTGCGTCGAGACGTTCCTCCTCTTCCGGGCTCAGCGCCACCGGCGCGCCGGCGATGAGCTCGACGCGGCTGCGGCCGGTCACGGCGGACAGCAGCAGCCAGGCTTCCCGGCGTGCGTCCTCGATGCCCGCCGCCGCGAGCTTTGCCGCGAGATCGGCCAGACGTCGACGCGGATCCGCGCCCGCCTGCATCGCGCTCATGCGGGCCGCCTGTCGGCGCGCGCGAAAGGCCCGCGTGTCGTCAACAGCCTAGCCGATGCGCCGAAAATCCGGCGGGGCGGCGCATGTGAGTCGCACGGCGCCGCATGCGGCTATGCGCGACGGCGCTGCCAGCGGGCGGTGATCGCCGGGATATCGTCGGGCTCGCGCGGGAAGGACAGCAGCCGGTCGGAGAGGCGCAGCCAGGGCTGGGCGGACTGCGCCCAGACCTCGGCGACGGGCTCGAGCCAGCTCGTATCGTCGAGCGTGCCGGGCTTCAGGTGCCAGTACTCGGGCCCGAGCAGCGAGCTGTGATAAAGGCGCGTGCCGCAGTCGGGGCAGAACCAGCAGGCCACCTCGCGGCCGCTGTCGGCCATGCGCCGCCATTCCTTCGGCCGGCCGGAGATGAGCCGCAGATCCCGCCTGGCGACCGGCAGGGACATGCCGAACGCGCTCGCGGTCTGCTTCTGGCATTCGCGGCAGTGGCAGATCACCAGGGGCAGCGACTCGCCGGTCAGCTCGTAGCGCACAGCACCGCACTGGCAGCCGCCGGTTCTTGTCTCGGACATGGCTCCCTCCCGCGCCGCCGGTTAACCCTTCGATAGGAGTCTTAGGGCAATCTGGCGAACGGTGGAACAGGCCCGGCGCGGACGGCTCATCAGGTCGTCGATCTCGATGCTGGTGCGCATGGACTCTCGCCCGTGGGTGTGGAGCGTGAGCATATGATACACCGTCCATGCGACGCGGGGCGCGTGACCGCCGGGATGAAAGGCCAGCACGAATCGAGGGGCGGCGCGCCAGGC
>DASUGG010000146.1:0-4435 GCA_036274135.1 Geminicoccaceae bacterium | reverse complement strand
GCGGCGCAGGCGGCCGTCGACCGTTTCGGGCCGCGCCACGGCCTCGTGCCGCGCGGCTTGGTGATCAAGGCGCACCGCACGCTCTGGGGCAGCTGCACGGCGAAGGGCGTGATCAACCTCAACTGGCGCCTGATCCTGGCGCCGCCGGCGGCGTTAGACTACGTGGTGGTGCACGAGCTGTGCCACCTGCGCCACCGCCACCATCAGCCGCCGTTCTGGCGACTGGTCGGGCAGATCCTGCCGGACTACAGCTGGCAGCGGCGCTGGCTGCGCGCCAACGGCCACCTGCTGACCTTGACCTCCGCAGCCTGAGCCGGCGCCCCAATCGGAAACAATCGAAACAGAATACCCGATCTCTGACACACCCTGGCAAAACGACGCCGTTACAGCGTCTGGGCAAGGATCTCGATCGAGGCGCGCAGGGTTGTAGAGACGAGCCGCGTGCCGACCGCGCGGAGGTACGCATGCTCTCTGGCAGACTGTCGTTGCGGGCGGCGCGCCCGGCCGATGGCGAGAAGCTGCAAGCCCTGCAGGGGCTGGCGCTGCGCCATCTCGCGACCTCGCACTACACGGCGTCGCAGATCGAGAACGGCCTCGCCGCGATCGGCACGCTCGATCGCACGCTGATCGGGGACAGCACCTACTACGTCGCCGAGCTCGACGGCCGGCTGGTCGGCTGCGGCGGCTGGAGCTTCCGGGCCCGCATCGCCGGCAACGACGAGACGATGCCGGAGCTGGGGCAGCCTCTCGAGCCGCACTGCGACGCGGCACGCATCCGGGCGGTGTTCGTCCATCCCGCCTGGGCGCGCCGCGGCATCACCCGGCGGCTGGTCCTGACGGCGGAAGCGGCGGCGCGGCAGGCCGGCTTCCGGCGCTTCGCCCTGGTCTCGACCCTGAACGCCGAGCCGTTCTATCGCAGCCTCGGCTACCGCCCGGTCGAGCAACTGCACCTGGACCTGCCCGAGGCGCGGCTGCCCGTGATCCGCATGACCAAGGAATGCGAGCCGCCGGCGCTGGCCGATCGGGCGGCCTAGAGAGCGGGCCGCTCGCGCCGCTCCAGGGTCGTTCTGGCGAGCGCTACTCCGCCGCCGCGCGCTCGCCGAGCGTGATCACCGGCTCCATGCGCAGCAGCTCCTCGGGGGCGATGTGGCAGGCGATGCGGTGGCCCCTGCCGAAGGTACGGATCGGCGGCTCCTCGACCTCGCAGATCCGGCCGAGCTTGCGCGGGCAGCGGGTCTGGAAGGGGCAGCCCGATGGCGGATTGACCGCCGACGGGATGTCGCCTTCGAGCACGATCTCCTTCTTCTGCACCGAGGTGTCGGCGATCGGGATCGCCGAGAGCAGCGCCTCCGTGTAGGGGTGATAGGGCGGCGAGAACACCTCGTCCGTCGTGCCCTGCTCGGCGATCGTGCCGAGATACATCACTACGACCCGGTCGGCGAGGTAGCGCACCAGCGACAGATCGTGGCTGATGAACAGGAGCGTCGTGCGGTTCTCGCGCTGGATCTCCATCAGCAGCTGCGTCACGGCCGCCTGCACCGAGACGTCCAGCGCCGAGACCGGCTCGTCGGCCACCACGACGCGCGGATTGCCGGCGAACGCCCGGGCGATGCCGACGCGCTGCTTCTGCCCGCCCGAGAGCTGGCGCGGCCGGCGCTGGTAGAAGTCGCGCGGCAGCTTGACGATGTCCAACAGCTGCATCACCCGCTCGCGCACCTTCTCGGGGTCCTTCTCGACCCCGAACTTGCGGATCACGCGTGAGATCTGGCCGCCCACCGTGTGGCTCGGATTGAGCGTATCGAAGGGGTTCTGGAACACCATCTGCAGATGGCTCACGACCTGCCGCCGGCGCTTTTGCACCGGCACCTGGCCGAGCTCCTGGTTGTCCAGCACCACGTTGCCCTCGGTCGCCGTCTCGAGGCCCAGCAGCACCTTCGCGAGCGTCGACTTGCCGCAGCCGGATTCGCCGACCAGCGCCACGGTCTCGGCCTCGTGCGCATCGAAGTCGATCTTCTCGTTGGCCTTGACCGTGCGCACGCGCTCGCCGCGGATCAGCGCCAGCAAGGAGTTGTCGTGCAGCTCGTAGTATTTCTTGAGGTTGTCGACCCGCAGCACCACCGGTCCGAGCTCGGAGGGCGGGGACGCCTCGGCGCCCACGGGAGGGGCCGCCCAGTCGATCTCCTGAAACCGCCGGCAGCGGCTCACATGCCCCGGATGGCCCGGCACCGGGTCCATCTCGATCCGGCCGTGGTCGCACACGCCTTCCCGGAAGTGGTCGCAGCGTGGCCCGAAATTGCAGCCCGGCGGGCGCTCGTGCGGCAGCGGCAGCTGGCCACGGATCGGCACCAGCGGCCGCGCGTTCTTGTCGGCGCCGGGCAGCGGGATCGAGCTGAACAGCCCTCTGGTGTAGGGATGGCGCATTTTGTCGAACACCTCGCCGACCGTGCCGACCTCGACCGCCTCGCCCGAGTACATCACGGTGATCCGGTCGCAGGTCTCGAGGATCAGCCCGAGATTGTGCGAGATGTAGATCATCGAGGTGCCGAGCTTCGAGCTGATCTCGCGGATCAGCTCGACGATGCCGGCCTCGACCGTGACGTCGAGCGCCGTGGTCGGTTCGTCCAGCAGCAAGAGCGCCGGATTCGAGAGCAGCGCCATCGCGATCACCACGCGCTGCTGCTGGCCGCCCGAGATCTGGTGCGGATAGCTCTCCATGATCCGCTTCGGGTCGGGCAGGCGGACGTTGCCCAGCATCTCGAGCGCGCGAGCGTAGGCATCGCTCTCCGAGCAGCCCCTCTCGTGGTACAGCGGCACCTCGACGAGCTGCTGCGCGATCTTCATCGACGGATTGAGCGAGGCCATCGGCTCCTGATACACCATGGCGATCTGCGAGCCGCGCAGCTGGCGCAGCTCGTCCTCGCTCATCGCCGTCATGTCGCGGCCCTTGAACCGGATCTCACCGGACATGACGCGACCGTTCTTGCCCATGTACTGCATGATCGCGAGCGCGACGGTGGACTTGCCGCAGCCCGACTCGCCGACCACGCCGACCGCCTCGCCGGGCATCACCGTGAGGTTGAAGTCCACCACCGCCGGGATCTCGCCGGCGCGCGTGAAGTAGGAGATGCAGAGGTCCTTGCACTCCAGGACCGGGGTCTGCTCGCGGGTCTGCTCGCTCATGGGGCCGGCACCTCAGTCGCGCAGGCTGATCTCGCGCAGGCCGTCGGCGAGCAGGTTGAAGCCGAGGATCAGGCTCGAGACCGACAGCGCGGGCACGATCAGCATGTAGGAGAACTTGAACAGCACCGCGGTCGGCGCCGCCTCCTTGATCATCAGGCCCCAGTCCGGATCGGGCGGCTGCAGGCCGAGGCCGAGGAAGGTGAGCGTGGTGATCGCGACGGTGGTGTAGCCGAGCCGCAGGCAGGCGTCGACGATGATCGGCCCGCGCGCGTTCGGCAGCAGCTCGACCAGCATGATGTAGAGCGGGCTCTCGCCGCGGGTCTGCGCCGCGAACACGTAGTCGCGCGTCTTGATGTCGAGGGTCAGGCCGCGCACGATGCGCATGATCGCCGGCGCCGAGGCGAAGGTCACCGCGATCACGATGTTGAAGCCCGACGGCCCCAGGTAGTTCAGGATCACGATGAACAGGACCATCACCGGGAACGACAGAAGGACGTTGGCGAAGAACGAGATCAGCTCGTCCCACCAGCCGGACAGGTAGCCGGCCAGCAGCCCGAACATCGTGCCGACGACGTAGGCGACCAGCGTCGCGGTCACGCCCCAGACGATCACCCGCTGGCAGCCCCACAGCGTGCGCGAGAGCATGTCGCGCCCCTTGAAGTCGGCGCCGAGCCAGAAGAACACGTCGTTCTTGGCGGTGAACGGCAGGGCGAACGGCGCGATCGGCTTGTTGGGATCCAACAAGGGCAGGTAGGGTGCGGTGACCGCGATGAACAGCCAGAAGAACACCAGCGTGGTGCCGATCATCGCGACCCGGGACTCGCGCCACGCGCCGATCGCCACGACGTAGAGCAGCGCCGCCGCCGGGATCGCCGGCAGCAGCACGTGGTGCCTGGCCGCGCCGAGCGCGCCGCCGAACATGACGTAGGCGGTGAGCGGCCCCCACATCAGGAGCACGAGCACGATCAGCGCCCGCGGCGTGCGCAGCCGCGCCAGCAGCGAGGGGGCCCGGCGCGCCGCGACGATCGCCGTGCTCATGCCGCCCTCCTCACGCGAACCGGATGCGCGGGTTGAGGAACATGTAGCCGAGGTCGGAGATGATCTGCGAGCTGACCGCGACCATCACCGCGACCAGCGTGCAGGCCTGGACGACGTAGACGTCGCCGAACAGCGCCGCTTCGAGCAGCAGCTTGCCGAAGCCGTCGTACTGGAAGAACACCTCGACCACGACGACCCCGGACAGCAGCCAGTTCAT
>DASUGG010000145.1:0-2876 GCA_036274135.1 Geminicoccaceae bacterium | reverse complement strand
GGGTTGGTGATCACCACCCACGGGTAGTAGAGGGCGGCATAGGTGCTGTCGACGCGGCCGCGGGCGAGGCGGATCGCGGCGGGATCGAGGTTGCGCTCGGGGTCGAGCACGGCGATGCGGAAGCGCGAGCGCTCGGCATGGCCGATCAGCGCGTTCTGCACCGCCTGGGCGGTGGCGGCGAAGGCCGACGCACCCGGCGCCGCGACGATCGCGATGTCGTCCCAGTCGTTCAGCCGGTCGAGCGCCGCCTGCCACTGCTCGAGCGCCGGCGCGCGGCCGTCGTGGCCGCCGGCGAGCGGCAGGCTGCGGCTGCGGCTGCCGTCCGGATTGGTGGTGAGCGCGCCCACCACGGCCGGGTCGGCATCGACGGCCGGTGCGGTCATCAGCAGCGTATGCAGCTGCGGCGCGTTCGTGTTGCCCTGGACGAACATGTAGGGCAGCGCCGTCAGGTCCGAGCGCCGGGTCGGCGTCTCGGGCAGCGCGCGCGAGAGAGCCCGCGGGTGGGCAGGGTCGAGACCGAGGCCCTCGTAGCTCAGGCTCTGCCCGTCGGCATCGACGATCTCGACGTCGACCGTGACCAGCGCATCCGCCGCCTCGTCGAGGTCGAGCGTGGCGGCGACGTTGCCGGCCGGCGCCCAGGGCGCATTCGCGTCGGCGCGGCTGTAGGCCCGCCAGCCGCCGGCCTCGCGCACGTGGTAGCCGCCGGGGCTGGCGGCGCTGCCGACCCGCACGAGGCTGCCGACCGGCGCGGTCTCGAGCGCCCGGTCGCTGGCCGGCGTCGACCGCTCGGTGACCCGCGCCGTGCCGTCATAGGCCGACCCCGGGTGGCGCGAGCGGAAGCGGCTGCCGCCGAGCGCGGCGTCTGCGGACTGCGCCTGGCCGCCCGCCTGCGCCCCGGCGCGATCGAGGAACACGCGCGCCACGTAGAGCCGCGAGCCGCCCTCGTTGAAGAACGCGCGGGCGGCATAGGCCATGTAGCTGGTGACGTCGGTCGTGGCGCCCGGCAGGCTCAGATCGTCCAGGCCGCCGAACATGCGCTCGAACTCGCCGAAGCTCGTGACCAGCTCGGGCAGGCCGTCGGTCGGCCCCTTGCGGGCGAGGCCGGCAAAGCCCGTCGTGCTGGTGCCGACACCCTGAATGGAGCGCGCGCGGAAGCTGGTTTCCTCCACGTAGACGCCGGGCGCTAGATATTCAGGCATCGTTCCGTCTCCTCATCGGACCCGGCGCGCTGGCGCCTAGGGGCCATCGCCAAGGCTGATCTGCAGGTTGAGGTGCACGACGCGGCCGGTCGCGAGGTCGACGGTGCCGGTCTCGACGGCGCGCCGCCACTGCGCCCGGTTGGCCATCAGGCGGCTCGGGTCGACCGGCCAGGGCAGGTCCGGATCGACCACGATCTCGAGGGTCACCGGGGTCTCCGGCGTGGTCACCTCGTCGTCGGCCTCGGGCTGCGGCCCCTCCGGCTCCGATCCCCCGGCCGAGCGGCTGACCGGCAGGCCGGGCAGAATCACCAGCGCCTCGCCCCGCTCGTCCGAGAGGCCGCTCGCCACCACCCGGTTTTCGTCGGCCTGGCTGCGCAGGCTGATCAGCGCGCCGCGCACCGGGCGTCCGTCGGTCAGCCGCAGCGACAACCGGACGCCGCTCCAGTTCTGCCGCAGCGCGGCATTGGGCGAGGGCAGCACGGCGACGGCCTCGGGCGCGAACAGGTCCGGCTCGTCGGCCTGCGGCGCCGGGCTGCGCGGCAGCGGCACCGTGGCGCGGCGCGGCAGGTACTCGCCGAGCGGATCGTCGATCGTGATCTCGATGGCGCGGCTGCCGGGCGGCGGCTCCTCCGGCGGCGCCTCGAACGCGGTGGCGTGCGCATCGAGGCCCGGCGCGCGCGAGATGACGTAGAGCTGCGCCCGGTTGATCAGGAAGCGCACGCCCTCGGCGCTGACGCTGAGCGGCCGGCGCAGCGGCCGGCCGGTGGTCGCGTCGATCAGCCGGACGGCGCCGAGCACGCGGCGCTCCAGGCGGTCAAGCATGGCCGGTCTCCGGCACACGCTCGAACGCGAACCGCGTCGCCACCACGGGCCGACCGGCCGGGATCGCCTCGCGCTCGATCCGGATCACCCGCGCGACATAGGCGACCGACAGGCGGTACGCGGGATCGAGCGCGTCCCAGATCCGCATCATGTCCTCGTGGCTGAGCTCGGAGGGCACGATCTGGACCTGGTCGCCGACATCCCAGCCGCCTTCCGGCGTCAGGATCGAGCGGTCGAGCAGCGGCCGCTGGTGCAGCTGCAGCATCACCCAGCTCAGCACCGCCTGCTCGGCCAGGGCGTTGTCGGCCCAGGCCGTGAACAGATAGTGCAGCTCCAGCGCCAGCGGCCGAGTCGCCGGATCGGCCGGCCGCTCGGCGGAGCCAGTGTTGCGCAGGTAAGGGTCGATGCCGATGCGAAACAGATAGGCCGTGACCACGGTGCCGGTCGGGCTGAACTCGGTCAGCTGGCCGCTCGAGACGAGCTGGAAGTCGCAGGCCGGCAGGGTCGCGGTCGGCACCTGCGGATACAGGTGCGAGAGGTAGGTGATCAACGAGTGTCCGACCGAATGGACCGCGCCGAAGCCCGCCATCGAGCGACGCCTCCGCCTTTGCGATGCGCGCGGCACTGTGCAACGGGATGGTCACCGTACAATCACACGTTGATCACCGGATGCTCACCAATGGCAGAAGGACGAGGCGATGCGGCGCAGGGGCGGCGCGGCGCGATTGTGCACAAAGCAACCGTGCTTTGTGATACACCTCACAGGCAACCAACCCGGACAGTTGAGATCCTCATGGCGTGAACGGGGAGACGCCAGTGTCGGAGCTCAGAATCTGCCTGGTCGGCGGCGCCCAG
>DASUGG010000144.1:0-9084 GCA_036274135.1 Geminicoccaceae bacterium | reverse complement strand
GCTTCTGCGAACGCCTGCGGGTCGCGCGGCGGCGTCAGCACGCCGGTCACCTCGTGCTGCACGACCTCCGAGACCCCGCCTTCGTGGCCGGCGACCACCGGCAGGCCGGCCGCCTGCGCCTCGAGCATCGCCAGGCCATAGGCCTCGCGCACGGCCGGCCAGACATAAAGATCGCAGGCCGCATAGAAGCCCGGCAGCTGCGATTCCGGCAGCGCGCCCGCGAAGGTCGCGCGAGGGCCGAGCGGCGCGAAGGCGGCCTCGATCTCGCCGCGCGACGGGCCGTCGCCGACCACCAGGAGCTGCCATGGGCGATCGCGGATGCGGCCCAGCGCCTGCGCCAGCAGCAGGTAGGAATCGCGTTTCACATCGGCGCGCATCATCGCGACGGTGAGGAGCCACGGTTGCTTGGAGTCCGTCCGCCAGCGCGCCGCGATCTCCGCGCGGTGGCGCGCCCGCGCCACCTGCGCCGCGGCGTAGGGAGCCGGGTCGAGGAATGGCGGCAGCCGGTGCAGCTGCGCCGGCGGCGCGACGAGCGGGGCGAGGCATTCGAGGTCGAGCCCGGTCAGCCCGATCACGACGTCCGCGCGGCCGATCGCCCGCTCGGTGGCCTCATGGCCCAGCGCCCAGGGGCCGCCGCACTGCTTGGGCGCGAACGACGCTTCGACCAGCAGGTAGGGAATGCGCAGCGCGGCGCTGATCTCCGGGCCCAGCCAGTCCGGCGCCTTGTGGTAGCCGTGATAGGTGAGCCAGGCTTGCGGGCGGTCGCGCTGATTGCGATAGCGGCGCAGCAGCCGGCCGACGCAACGCTCGCCCAGCGTCTGCAGGCGCCGCTGGCGTACCGCGTCGCCGGCGCGGTCGTAGCTGCGCAGCCGGCAGGCGATCTCGACGCGCCGGCCGCTGCGGCGCAGCGCCTCGATCAGCGCCCGCGCCATGCGGCGATCGCCTGAGGGCGTGGGATGGTCGGGCGACTTCAGCGGCGCGTAGAACGCCAGGCTCATGCCGCGGCTTTGCTCTTGTCCTCGCCTTCCGGGCGGCCGAGCTCGGCGCGCAGCCGCGCGGCGAGGCGGTCGATGCCGGGCGCCGTCGCGAACCGATCCAGTACCCGCACGCGCGCCGCCCGGCCGAGCCGCAGCCGGGCCGCCGGGTCGGCGATCAGCCGGGCGAGGGCGGCGGCCAGCGCGGCCGCATCGTCGGGGGGCACCAGGACGCCGTTGACGCCGTCCTCGATCAGCTCCGGCACCGCCGCGACGCTGCTCGCGACCGCCGCCAGCTCCATGGCACCCGCCTCGAGCAGCACGTTCGGCAGGCCGTCGCGGTCGCCGTCCGGCGCGATCCGGCTCGCCAGCACGAACAGATCGGCGGCGCGGTAGGCCTCGAGCACGCCGTCCTCGGGCAGAGCGCCGCGCCAGGTGATCCGGTCGGCGATGCCCAGGCGCTCGGCCTCGCGCTGCAGCTCCTCGCGCAGCGGGCCGCCGCCGAGATGCTCGTAGCGCCAGGCCGCGCGCGGCAGCGCCGCCAGGGCCGCGAGCAGCACCCGCAGGCCCTTCTTCGGCACGAGACGGGCGACGCCGAGCAGCCGGACCGGCCGGGCGGGGTCGCTGCCATCCGGCCCGGGCGCGCGCCCGGGCGCCGGGAAACGGCCTGGATCGAGGCCGTGATAGGCGAGCATCACGTCGGCGCCCGGCGCGAGCGCGCGCAGATGGGCGGCATGGCCGGCGGTGCAGGTCGTGGCCCAGGCGCAGTCGCGCAGCTTCTCGCGCAGCTCCCAGGCGGGCGTCGTCCAGATGTCCTTGGCGTGCGCCGACAGGCACCAGCGCCGGCCGGACAGCGCGGCGGCATAGCGTGCGACCGAGCCGGGCGTGTGCGCATAGTGGGCGTAGACGACGCGGATATCGGGCGGCATCTCGGCGGCCAGCACGAGGGCCTGGCCGAAGCGGCGCAGCCGGTTGGGCGTGCGGTCGCGCCGCAGGTCCGCGAGCCACAGTGCCCGGGTCGTACGATAGTGCGGTGTGCGGCGCATCCGCCACCAGGCGCGCAGGACACGGCGCGGCTCCTGGTACAGATATTCGGGGAGGTAGAGCACCGGCGCGGCGATGCGGCGATGCAGCGCATGCACGGCGCGATCGGTCGGGTGGCGCAGGGACACGATCAGCAGCGGCAGGCCGCGCCGCTCGAGCGCCAGCAGCTCCTGCGCGATGAAGGTCTCGGACAGGCGCGGATAGCCTTTGACCACGACGGCGACACGCGGGCCCATGCGCCCTCCTCAGCCGACTGCGGCGCCAAGCCTAGCACGCCCTCGACCCGCGGCAAGATCGCGCGGCATGGGCGCTTGACGACCGCCTGCGCGCCAACTAACTGGACGGTCTAGTCCACCCTGCGAAGGCGGCGAGGCCCGATCCCGAAACCCCCATGGCGAAGCACGTCACCAAAGCCGTTGCTCTCGGCGCGCTGGCCCTGGCGGTCGGCGGCGGCGCGTTCTGGTATCTGCACCTCGACCGCAGGGCCGAACAGGTGCCTGTCGCCGCGGCCCAGGAGGGCCCGCCCCTGGTCGCCGTCGAGGCGACCGAGGTCGAGGTCGGCGAGGTGGTCGACGCGATGACCGTCACCGGCACGCTGCGCTCCGACGAGAGCGCGGACATCAGCCCCGAGATCGAGGGCCGGGTCACGGGCGTGCACTTCACCGAGGGCGAGACGGTCGAGCAGGGGGACTTGCTGTTCACGCTCGACGACGCCGTGTACCGCGCCGCGCTGGCCACCGCCGAGGCGAACCTCGAGCTGAGCCGCCGCAACCGCGAGCGGGCCGTCGAGCTGGTGGAGCGCAAGGCCGGCACGCTGCGGGCGCGCGACGAGGCCGAGGCGCAGCTGGCGATCAACCATGCGGAGGTGGATCTGGCGCGTGCCCGCCTCGAGAAGACCAGGATCACGGCACCGTTCGCCGGCGTGGTCGGCCTGCGCGAGGTCAGCGTCGGCAACTACGTGTCGCCCGGCCAGGACCTCGTCAATCTCGAGGACATCGACCCGATCAAGGTCGACTTCCCGGTTCCCGAGCGCGCGCTCTCGGCCCTCGAGGTCGGCCAGTCGATCGAGGTCACGGTCGACGCCTGGCCGGGCAGGACCTTCGAGGGCGAGGTCTACGCCATCGACCCGCGGATCGACGCGCAGGGGCGGAGCATCGCGATCCGCGCCACGATCGACAACCACGACCGGCTGCTACGGCCCGGCCTGTTCGCCGCGGTGCGGCTGATCACGGCCCGGCGCACGCAGGCCCTGCTGGTGCCGGAGCAGGCGATCTTCGCGCAGCAGGGCAGGCCCTACGTCTACAAGGTGGTGGATGGCGTGGCGCGGCTGACCGGGGTCCGGCTCGGCGGGCGCAGCGTCGGCGAGGCCGAGATCGTCGAGGGGCTCGCGGCGGGCGACGTGGTGGTCACGGCGGGGCAGCTCAAGCTCTTCGACGGCGCCAGGGTCCGCCTGGTCGACCCCGACGAGCCGGCGCCGGCCGCAGGCAAGGTGTCCTGAGGCATGGGCCTGTCAGCGCTCTGCATCCGCCGCCCGGTCTTTGCCACGGTGCTCAGCCTGATCATCGTGCTGCTGGGCCTCGCCGCCTATCAGCGCCTCACCGTACGCGAGTACCCGAACATCGACCCGCCGGTGGTCACGGTGCGCACCTCCTATCCCGGCGCCAGCGCCGAGATCGTCGAGAGCCAGGTCACCCAGGTCCTGGAGGACTCGCTCGCCGGCATCGAGGGCATCGACTACATCTCCTCGACCAGCCGCGAGGAAACCAGCTTCGTCAGCATCCATTTCACGCTCGATCGCGACCCGGACGTCGCCGCGAGCGATGTGCGCGACCGGGCGAGCCGGGTGCGCGACCAGCTGCCGGACGAGATCAACGAGCCGATCATCCAGAAGGCCGAGGCGGACGCCGAGCCGATCATCTACCTCTCGTTCTCGAGCGACCGCCACACGCCGCTCGAGCTGACCGACTACGCCGACCGCTACGTCAAGAACCAGATCCAGACGCTGCCCGGCGTCGCCGACGTGCAGATCTTCGGCGAGCGGCGCTACGCCATGCGCATCTGGCTCGACCCGCTGCGGCTCGCCGCCTACGACCTCACGCCCCAGGACGTCGAGGACGCGCTGCGGGCCCAGAACGTCGAGGTGCCGGCCGGCGTGATCGAGAGCAGGTCGCGCGAGTTCTCGGTGGTCTCGGAGACCGATCTCACCACGCCGGCGCAGTTCGACGACATCGTCCTGAAGCGGGTCGGCGGCTATCTGGTCCGGCTGTCGGACGTCGGCCGGGCCGAGCTCGGCGCCGAGGACGACAGAACTTTCAGCCGCGTCAACGGGCGGACCTCGGTCGCCATGGGCGTGGTCAAGCAGGCGACCGCCAATCCCCTCGACGTCAGCCGAGCCTTGCGCGACCGGCTGCCCGCCCTGACCGACAATCTGCCCGAAGGCATGCACGTCGAGATCGCCTACGACAAGTCGGTCTTCATCGCCGAGTCGATCGACAACGTGAAGGCGACGATCGGCGAGGCGATCGTGCTGGTGGTGCTGATCATCTTTTTCTTCCTGCGCTCGGTCCGCGCGACGTTGATCCCGCTGGTCACCATCCCGGTGAGCCTGATCGGCGCGTTCGCGATGATGTTCTTCCTCGGGTTCAGCATCAACACGCTGACCCTGCTGGCCCTGGTGCTGGCGATCGGCCTCGTGGTCGACGACGCGATCGTCGTGCTCGAGAACATCTTCCGCCACGTCGAGGCCGGCATGACGCCGCTGCAGGCCGCCTACAAGGGCAGCGGCGAGATCGCCATGGCGGTGGTGGCGATGACGCTGACGCTGGCGGCGGTCTACACGCCGATCGCGTTCATGACCGGCACCACCGGGCGGCTGTTCACCGAGTTCGCGCTGACGCTCGCCGGCACGGTGCTGGTCTCGGGCTTCGTCGCGCTCACCGTCTCGCCGATGATGTGCTCGAAGCTGCTGCACCACGAGAAGAAGCACCATTTCCTCTACAACCTCATCGAGCGGGGGCTGATGGCGCTCACGGCCGGCTACCGCCGGCTGCTTCTCGCGGCCCTGCGGGTCCGGCCGCTGGTGCTGCTGATCGGCCTCTGCGTCGCGGGCTCGAGCTGGTTCCTGTTCAACAATCTCGATTCCGAGCTGGCGCCCTACGAGGATCAGGGCACGATCATCGGCGTCTTCAACGGGCCGACCGGCGCCACCAGCGAGTACACCGACCGCTACGCCCGCCAGCTCGAGCAGATCTATGCCGAGGTGCCGGAGGCCGAGCGCTATTTCGTGGTGGCCGGCTTCCGGGTGGCCTCGCGCGGCATCTCGTTCATCAAGCTGGTGCCGTGGGAGCAGCGCGAGCGCAGCCAGCAGGACATCGTGAACGAGCTGCGCGGCAAGATGGGCAACGTGCCCGGCGTCCTCGCCTTCGCCGTCAATCCGGCGCCGCTCGGGCAGAGCGGCAGCTCGACGCCGGTGCGCTTCATCGTGCAGACCTCGCGGCCCTACAGCGAGCTGCAGACGATGGTCGACCGGATGCTCGAGCGCGCGCGGCAGAATCCGGGCCTGGTCAACGTCGACACCGACCTCAAGCTCGACAAGCCGCAGCTCAACGTCGAGATCGACCGCAACAAGGTCGCCGACATGGGCGTCGGGGTGAGCACGCTGGGGCGGACCCTCGAGACCCTGATCGGCGGCCGGCAGGTCACCCGTTTCGAGCGCGACGGCGAGCAGTACGATGTCATCGTCCAGGTGGCGGACCCCGACCGCGCCACGCCGGACGACCTGCGGCGCATCTACGTGCGCGGCGCGAACGGGCAGATGGTGCAGCTGTCGAACCTGGTGAGCATCACCGAGACGGTGGCGCCGCAGGAGCTCGATCATTTCAACCAGCTGCGCTCGGCGACCATCGAGGCCAATCTCGCGCCGGGCTACTCGCTGGGCGAGGCGCTCACCTTCCTGGACCAGGTGGCGGACGAGGTCCTGCCGGGCGAGGCGCAGACCGATTATTCCGGGCTGTCACGCGAGTTCAAGGAGGCGAGCGCCGGGCTCTACCTCACCTTTGTCCTCGCCCTCGGCTTCATCTTCCTGGTGCTGTCGGCCCAATTCGAGAGCTTCCGCAGCCCCTTCATCATCATGCTGACCGTGCCGCTGTCGATCACCGGCGGCCTGCTGGCGCTGTTCCTGAGCGGCGGCACGCTGAACATCTACAGCCAGGTCGGGCTGGTGACGCTGATCGGCCTGATCACCAAGCATGGCATCCTGATCGTCCAGTTCGCGAACCAGCTGCGCGAGGAGGGCCGCGCGCTGATGGACGCGGTGGTCGAAGCGGCGGTGCTGCGCCTGCGGCCGATCCTGATGACCACCGGCGCGATGGTGCTCGGTGCGGTGCCGCTGGCGATCGCCACCGGCGCCGGCGCGCAGAGCCGCCAGGACATCGGCTGGGTGATCGTCGGCGGCCTGCTGGTAGGTACGTTCTTCACCCTCTTCGTCATCCCGGCGGTCTACACCTATCTCAGCTGGCGCGAGGCCGCGGTGCCGAAGGTGACGCCCGTCGAGGACAAGGTCCGCGACGAGACGCTGCAGGCGGCCGAGTGATGGCGACGCCGCTGCGCGCCGCGGGCATCGGCGTGGCGGCCAGAGCCGTCTCGCTGCCCAAGCACGACGCCATTCTCGATGCCGCCCGGCGCGTCTTCCTGCGCGAAGGCTACAGCGCCAGCATGGACCTGGTGGCGGCCGAGGCGGGCGTGTCGAAGCAGACCGTGTACAATCACTTCGGCAGTAAGGAGGGGCTGTTCCGGGCGATCGTCGACCACGCCTCGAACGAGCTTCTGGACGTGCTGGTCGAGCGCGACGGCGCACGCGCCGACCCGGCGGCGGCCCTGGAGATGATCGCGCGGCGCTTCCTCGCCCTGCTGCTGGCGCCCTCGTCGGTGGCCCTGCACCGGATGCTGGTGGCGGAGGCGCCGCGCTTTCCCGACCTCGCCCGCGAGATCTACCTCGGCGGCCCGGCGCGCGCAGCGCGCGAGCTCGCGCTCTATCTCGGCGAGGAGAGTCGCAAACGCACGCTCGCGGTCGCGGATCCGGCGCTGGCGGCCGAGCAGTTCTTCGGCGCGCTGTGCGGCCACCTCCACCTGCGCGCCCTGCTCATCCCGCGCGAAGCGCCGCGCGCCGCCGAGATCGAGCGGGCGATCGCCCATGCGGTGCGCGGCTTTCTGCGCGCCCACGCCGCACCGGTTTGAGCGCCGTTCAGGCGCGGACGCTGAGCGCCGCCGGCGCCGGCTCGAGCCACCGCCTGGCCAGATCGGAGATCCGCGGCAGGCCGTCGAGCAGGCCCGGGATCGCCGCCGCGTCCGGCGTCGGCCAGCTCGGCAGCTCGCGCAACTGCGCCGCCATCTCGGCGGCAGCGCGCCGGCCGTCGTCGGGCAGCATGCGGACCAGCCCGAGCTGCGCGGCGCGCTCCGCCCGCAGATACTGCTCCTGGCGCGGCGCCGTGCGCGGCACGATCAGCGCCGGCTTGCCGAACGAGAGAATCTCGCAGAAGGTGTTGTAGCCACCCATCGCCACGACGCCCAGCGCGCGCAGCAGAAGGCCTTCGAAGCGGGCGTCGAAGGTGATCGCACGCACCCGCTCGAGCCGCGCGGCGCGGTCCTGGAAGGCCATACGCCGCTCGAGATGCATGAACGGGCCGAAGACCAGCAGGGCGGGATAGGGAATGCCCGGATCGCTCTCGTAGGCGCGCAGCACCCAGTCGATCAGATCCTCGCCGTCGCCGCCGCCGCCGGTGGTGACCAGAATGTAGGGCTCGGCCGGCAGCTCGTGCTCGTGCGACTGCGGCGGCGCGCTCGGCAGCGAGCGCCGCAGATAGCCCGTGAACACCAGCTTGTGGGCGAGCGCCTGCATGTTCGGCAGCTCGGTCAGGACATCGAAGATCTGCGGCAGGCCGTAGACCCAGATGTCGTCGTAGAGGTCGTGCAGGGCCGGGTAGACGTTCTTGCGCCGCCATTCGTCGCGGAGGCTGCGCGGCTCGTCCATCACGTCGCGCAGCCCCAGCACCAGCCGGGCGCCCCGCTCCTTCAGCAGCTGCAGCGTGTCGAGCACCTCGCCGCGCAGCCCCAGCGGCTCCTTGTCGACGAGGAACAGATGCGGGTCGAAGATGTCGGCGGTGTGGCGGATGATCGAGCTGCGGATGTCGAGCGTCTGCTCGATGTCGATATGCAGCTGCAGCGACGTATATTCGCCGTTGCGCAGCTTGATCACGCCCGGCACCCGCACGAAATCGACCCGCGACTTGAAATCGAAGCTGCCGATGATCGGCGAGCCCGACAGGATCAGGACCGAGAGATGCGGGAACCGGGCGACCAGATGATGAGCGATCGTCCGACAGCGGCGCAGATGCCCCAGTCCGAAGCTGTCGTGGCTGAAGATCAGCAACCGGGCGGGGCTATCCATCGACCCCTATCTTATGCAGACGGTGTCCCGCGATCACTATGGCAGTCCGTGCCCTAGCCGACAAGGACCCCGCGATTCCGCTCCCGCCACCGCCCGCGATGCCGCCGGTGCGACAATGGGCTGTCGAGGTCCATGGATTCCGCTAGATTGACGCCGTACATCGCGGCGAGCAGGCAAGCAGGTAGCGGCCGTCGGCCCATGGATCGCAACATCTTCCGCTACATTTGGCGCTACAGCGCCCGGGCGCAGGTGCTCGCGTTGCTCATGACGGCCGCATCGTTCCCGTTCCTGTACTACACGCTCGAGCTGCCGAAGATCATCATCAACGACGCGCTGGCCGAAAGCGGGCCGCGCACCGTACTGGGCCAGACCCTCAACCAGGTGCACTACCTGTTCGCGCTGTGCGGCCTGTTCCTGGTGCTGGTGCTGGTCAATGGCGGCTTCAAGTACGTCATCAACGTCTACAAGGGCGTGGTCGGCGAGCGCATGCTGCGGCGGCTTCGCTACGATCTGTACTCGCGCGTGCTGCGCTTTCCGTTGGCCCAGTTCCGGCGCGTCTCGCCCGGCGAGATCGTGCAGATGATCAATGCCGAGGTCGAGCCGCTCGGCGGCTTCATCGGC
>DASUGG010000143.1:0-6351 GCA_036274135.1 Geminicoccaceae bacterium | reverse complement strand
GGTCGATCAGCGCCGGATCGACCAGCGCCCGCACGCCGTCGTGGATCAGCACGAGCTCGGGTGGATCGGCCAGGAGACTCTCGAGGCCGAGACGGACCGAGTCCTGCCGCGCAGGCCCGCCATGCGCCGGCTCGAGCAGGTCCAGGCCTTCCGCCGCCTCGTCGTACAGCGCCCGGTCGTCGGGGTGGATCACCGCCCGCACCGCATCGATCCGCGGGTGGCCGGCGAAGGCTTCCAGGCAATGCCGCAGCACGGGCCGCCCGGCGAGGCGCCGGTACTGCTTGGGCAGCGCGCCGCCGAAGCGCTCGCCGCGGCCCGAGGCCACCACCAGACCGACGCAGTTCGCCAAGGCTTCCTCCGCATGCCGCCGGCGCCGCGACGAAGGCTAGGCGGTCGGCGCGATCCTGCCAAGGCGCTGGGTTTTCGCGGGGCTCGCCGGGGATGTCGAACGCGCTTGCAAAGGCGGCCGGCCCGCCGTATCGTCTGCCCTCGTTTTAGGCAGTTTCAAGGAATGATCAAATCATAACCATTCGACAGAGCGCGTCGGGCGCCGCGCGACCCGCCCCGGGATGAAGCCGGGAGCCAGGCGCGAGAGCGGCGCCGGCTACGAGCGGACGGTTCTGAGCGCGATGCCGAGCGCCGTGCTGGCGGTTGACCACGGGCTGGCGATCGTGTTCGTCAATCCGGCCGGCGAGCAGCTGTTCGGCATCAGCCGCAGCGTCCTGGAGGGCCGCTCGCTGACCGAGCTGCTGCCGTTCGACAGCCCGCTGTTCGATCTCATCCGGCGCGTCGGCGAGGCCGGCAGCGGCGTCTCCGACTACGGCGTCGAGCTGTTGCTGAGCCGTGGCGAGCCGCATCTGGTCGACCTGCACGTGTCGCTGCTCGACGAGCAGCGCGGCGATCACCTGCTGGTGCTGCACCCGTGCTCGGTGGCGCAGCGGCTGAACCGGCAGCTGTCGCATCGCGGCGGCGCGCGCGCCGTCGCCGGGCTCGGCGCGACGCTCGCGCACGAGGTCAAGAACCCGCTGTCGGGCATCCGCGGCGCGGCGCAGCTGCTCGAGGGCAGCTTAGCCGAGGACGAGCGGCCGCTGATCCGGCTGATCTGCGACGAGACCGATCGGATCTGCGCGCTCGTCGATCGCATGGAGGCGTTCGCCGACGGCCGGCCGATCGAGCGCCGCCCGGTCAACATCTACCAGGTGCTGGAGCGGGTCAGGCGGGTCAGCGAGAGCGGCTTCGGCCGCAGCGTCAGGATCGTCGAGCGCTACGACCCGTCGCTGCCCGAGGTCGACGGCGACCACGACCAGCTGGTCCAGGTGTTCCTCAACCTGATCAAGAACGCCGTCGAGGCGGTGCCGGTCGAGGGCGGCGAGATCCGCATCTCGACCCAGTACACGCACGGCCTGTCGATGCGCGTCGCCAACAGCCGCGAGCGGATCGAGCTGCCGATCCTGGTCGAGATTCAGGACAACGGGCCCGGCGTCAGCGAGGAGATGGTGCCGCATCTGTTCGAGCCGTTCGTCTCGAGCAAGCGCTCGGGCAGCGGCCTGGGCCTGTCGCTCGCGGCCAAGATCGTCGGCGACCACGGCGGCGTGATCGAGTTCCAGAACCAGGCGCGCGGCGCGCTGTTCCGGGTGCGGCTGCCCGCCTGGCGCGCGACCGTCCGACCGACGCGGTGAAGGGGTGAAGATGGCGGAGCCGAACGTGCTGCTGGCCGACGACGATGCCGCGATCCGCACGGTGATCTCGCGGGCGCTGACCCGCCAGGGCTATCGCATCCAGGCGACCGGCACCGCCGCGACGCTGTGGCGCTGGATCGAGGACGGCACCGGCGACGTCGCGATCCTCGACGTGGTGCTGCCCGACGAGAACGCGCTCGATCTCCTGCCGCGCATCAAGCATCGCCGGCCGACCCTGCCGATCATCATGATGAGCGCCCAGAACACCCTGCTCACCGCGGTGCGCGCGACCGAGCGGGGCGCCTTCGACTACCTGCCCAAGCCGTTCGACCTGACCAGCCTGGTGACCATGGTCAAGCGCGCGCTGGCGCTGCCGCGCACGCCGGCGCTCGAGCCCCTGGAGCCCGGCCGGCTCGAGGAGCAGCTGCCGATCATCGGCCGCTCGCCGCCGATGCAGGAGATCTACCGGGCGATCGCGCGGCTGATGGGCACCGACCTGACGATCATGATCAACGGCGAATCGGGCACCGGCAAGGAGCTGGTCGCGCGCGCTTTGCACGACTACGGCAAGCGGCGCGGCGGCGCCTTCGTCGCGGTCAACATGGCGGCGATCCCGCGCGAGCTGATCGAGAGCGAACTGTTCGGCCACGAGAAGGGCTCGTTCACCGGCGCGCATGCCCGCAAGGTCGGCCGCTTCGAGCAGGCCGAGGGCGGCACCCTGTTCCTCGACGAGATCGGCGACATGCCGCTCGAGGCGCAGACCCGCCTTTTGCGCGTGCTGCAGTCCGGCGAGTTCATGCCGGTCGGCGGCCGCGCCGCGATCAAGGCGAACCTGCGGATCATCGCCGCCACCCATCGCGACCTGCGCCATCTGGTCGGCCAGGGGCTGTTCCGCGAGGACCTGTTCTACCGCCTCAACGTGGTGCCGCTGCGGCTGCCGCCGCTGCGCGAGCGCACGGAGGACATCCCGGCGCTGGTGCAGCATTTCCTCGGCCGCGCCCGCGGCGAGGGGCTGCCGCTCAAGACCATCGAGGCCGACGCCATGCGGCGGCTGACCAGCCATGCCTGGCCGGGCAACGTGCGCGAGCTGGAAAACCTGATCCGCCGGCTGTGCGTGCTGTACGCGCAGGAGACGATCGGCGCCGACGTGATCGACGCCGAGCTGCGCGAGGGCCCGGCGAGCGCGCCCCGCGACGAGGGCGGCGATCTCGGCGGCGCCATCGCGCGCCATCTCGATCTGCTGCTGCAGCGGTCCGACGGCGGCCTGCCGCCGGCCGGGCTGCACGGTCGCGTCGTGCGCGAGATCGAGCGGCCGCTGATCGCCAAGGTGCTGGCCGCGACGCGCGGCAACCAGCTGCAGGCGGCGGCGCTGCTGGGCTTGAATCGCAACACTTTGCGCAAGAAGATACGCGAGCTGGACATTCGGGTGATGCGCGGGTCACGATAGTCCCGATCCGGGCGGCTCTCACCTAGGGCGATGGTTGGCCCGCCGGAGGGACCCGAGGCCCGGGGTGGTTGGGTCAAGAGGGGCATGGCGCGTTCGTTGACGACGATCTCCCGGCCTGCCCTCGGGCGGGTCGCGGCCTGGCTGAGGCGGCCGCACATGGCGCGGCTGCTGGCGTTCGTGCTGGCGGTCGCGGCGACGCTGTCGGGCCTCGCGACCTACGTCGTGCTGTCGGGCTCGCTGCGCGTCGGCGCCGACGCCGACCTGGTGCTCGGCCTGCTCTACCTCGACCTGATCCTCCTTTTGCTGCTCGGCGTCGTCATCGTGCGCCGCCTGACGCACCTGATCGCGGCGCGCTGGAAGGGTTCGGCCGGCTCGCGGCTGCACGGCCGCCTCGTGGCGCTGTTCAGCATCGTCGCCGTGGCGCCGGCGATCATCGTCGCGGTGTTCTCCGTGATGTTCCTGCATTACGGCCTCGAGGCCTGGTTCAGCGAGCGGATCAGCGGCGCGCTGACCAACTCGCTGAACGTCGCGAAGGCCTATCTTGAGGAGCACAAGGAGGTGATCCGCGCCGACGCGCTGGCGATGGCGGCCGACCTCAACCGCGAAGGTCCGGCGCTGCTGCGCGACGGCAACGGCCTGTTCCAGCGGCTGCTCGAGGCGCAGGCGGTGCTGCGCTCGCTGACCGAGGCGATCGTCTTCCAGAGCGACGGCGACGTGCTGGCGCGCACCGGCCTGAGCTTCGGGCTGGAGATGGAGCGCCTGCCGATGTGGGCCCTCGAGAGGGCGGCGCAGGGCGACGTGGTGGTGCTGACCGGCGACACGGAGGACCGGGTGCGCGCCCTGGTGCGGCTCGACAACTTCATCGACGCCTATCTGTTCGTCGGCCGCTTCGTCGATTCGCGCGTCCTCAACTACATGGACCGCACCCGCGCCGCGATCGACGAGTACCGCTCGCTCGAGCTGCGCCGCGTCGGCATCCAGGTGACCTTCGCGATGATCTTCGGCGTGGTCGCGCTGCTGCTGCTGCTGGCCGCGGTCTGGGTCGGCCTGGCCTTCGCCGACAGCCTGGCGACGCCGATCGCGCATCTGATCCGCGCCGCCGACCGGGTGCGCGCCGGCGACCTGACCGCGCGCGTGCCCGAGATCGAGGAGGGCAGCGAGATCGACAGCCTGTCGCGCGCCTTCAACCGGATGACCGACCAGCTCGCCAGCCAGCGCTCCGAGCTGATCAACGCCAACAACCAGCTCGACCAGCGGCGCCGCTTCACCGAGGCGGTGATCGGCGGCGTGTCGTCGGGGGTGATCGGCCTCGATGCGCGCGGCCGCATCACGCTGCCGAACCGCTCGGCGGCGGCCTTCATCGGCGCCGAGCCGACCGGCCTGATGGGGCGGCCGCTGATCGCGGTGATGCCCGAGCTCGGCGGCCTGCTGGCGCAGGTGTCGGCCAACCCCGACCGGCCGGCGGAGGCGCAGATCGAGCTGGTCCGCGCGGATCGCGCGCATCGCCTGCTGGCGCGCATCGCGGCGCAGCAGGACGCCACCGGCATCGCCGGCTTCGTCGTCACGTTCGACGACCTGACCGAGCTGCTCGCGGCGCAGCGCAAGGCCGCCTGGGCCGAGATCGCGCGGCGGATCGCGCACGAGATCAAGAATCCGCTGACGCCGATCCGCTTGTCGGCCGAGCGCCTGAAGCGCAAATACCTGCCGCAGATCGTGCTCGAGCCGGAATCCTTCGCCACCAGCGCCGATACCATCGTCCGCCAGGTCGACAATATCGGCCGGCTGATCAACGAGTTCTCGGCGTTTGCGCGCATGCCGGCGCCGCAGTTCGCGAACGAGTCGGCGAACCAGCTGGTGCGCCAGGCGGTGCAGATGCAGGAGCATGCGCGACCCGCGATTGCCTTCGCAACGCAGCTTCCGAAGCGGGACGTTCAGCTGTATTGTGATGCGGGGCAGGTTGCGCAGGCGCTCACCAACCTGCTGCAGAACGCGGTGGAGTCGATCGAGGAGCGGATGGAGAGCGAGGCATCGGACCGGTCACCCGGCCGCATCGTCGTGGTGCTGCGGGAAACGGACGAGTTCTGCCTGATCGAAGTCCAGGACAATGGTCGTGGGCTACCGTCGGAACTGCCCGAGCGGCTCACCGAGCCCTATGTCACGACCCGCGCCCGCGGCACCGGGCTCGGGCTCGCGATCGTCAAGAAGATCATGGAGGAGCACGGCGGCAGCCTGATCCTGCGCAACCGCCCGGGCGGCGGCGCTGCGGTCGAGCTCGCCTTTCCCATCGGCCAGGCGCTGAGCGGCACCGCGGCCGAGTGATCATCGAGCAGTAAGCGGCCTTTCGCGTCAAGAACGATGACCAAGTCCCGAACGAATGCCGAGATCCTGATCGTCGACGACGAGCGTGCGGTCCGCCAGGCGATCGCCGCGATCCTGGGCGATGAGGGCTACGCCGTCCGCCACGCCGCCGACGGCCAGATGGCGCTCGCCGAGGTCGAGGCGCGCGCGCCGGCGGTGGTGCTGCTGGACATCTGGCTCGAGGGCTCCAAGCTCGACGGCCTCGAGGTGCTCGACCAGATGAAGCTGACCCGGCCCGAGGTGCCGGTGATCGTGATCAGCGGCCACGGCACGATCGAGACCGCGGTCAAGGCGATCAAGAAGGGCGCCTACGATTTTCTCGAGAAGCCGTTCAACGCCGACCGCCTGCTGCTCTTGATCGAGCGGGCGCGCGAATCGACGCGCCTGAAGCGGGAGAACGCCGAGCTCAAGCTCAAGCTCGGTGACGACCGCGAGCTGATCGGCAGATCGAGCGCGATCCAGCAGGTGCGCAACGCGATCTCGCGGGTCGCGCTGACCGGCAGCCGGGTGCTGATCACCGGGCCTCCGGGGGTCGGCAAGGAGGTGGTGGCGCGGCTGATCCACGCGAGCTCGAGGCGCGCCGAGGCGCCGTTCGTCGTGCTCAACGCCGCGACCATGGCGCCGGATCGCATGGAGGTCGAGCTGTTCGGCTGCGAGGCGGGCTTCCTCGGCGCCGACCGGCCGCGCCAGCTCGGCACCTTCGAGCGCGCCCACGGCGGCACGCTGCTGCTCGACGAGGTCGCCGACATGCCGCTGGAGACGCAGGGTAAGATCCTGCGCGTACTGCAGGAGCAGAGCTTTGCGCGGCTGGGCGGCCAGCGGCCGGTGCAGGTCGACGTGCGCGTGATCGCCGCGACCAACCGCGAC
>DASUGG010000142.1:0-6907 GCA_036274135.1 Geminicoccaceae bacterium | reverse complement strand
CCCGAATGTGGTCCCGCGGGCGCTCGTTGTCTAGGGCCTCCGGCGCCGCAGTGCGGCCTCTCGCCGGGCGCTAGCGCCGCTGGAACAGCCGCTCGATGTCGGCGCGCGACAGGGCCACGTAGGTCGGCCTGCCGTGATTGCACTGACCGCTGTGCGGCGTCGCCTCCATGGCGCGCAGCAGGGCGTTCATCTCCGCCAGCGTGAGCCGCCGGCCGGCGCGCACGCTGCCGTGGCAGGCGAGGCTGGCGCAGACCCGCTCGAGCGCCTCGCGCAGGCTCTGCGCCCGATCGATCTCGGCCCGATCTTCGGCCAGATCCGCGACCAGCCGCACGACGTCGACAGCGCCGAGCAGCGCCGGCATCTCGCGCACCAGCACGGCGCCCTCGCCGAACGGCTCGAGCAGCAGGCCGAGCTCCTCGAGCTCGGCGCGCCGCGCGATCAGGCACTCGGCGTCGGCCGTGCCGAGCTCGACCACCTCCGGCAGCAGAAGCCCCTGGCGCGCCACGCCGCTGTTCTCGAGCTCCGCCTTCATGCGCTCGTAGACCAGGCGCTCGTGCGCCGCATGCTGGTCGACCAGGAGCAGCCCGTCCATCGTCTGGGCGATGATGTAGCTGTCGTGCAGTTGGGCGCGGGCGGTGCCGAGCGGGTAGCGCTCGAAGGCCTCGTCCGACGCCTCCTCGTGGCGCGCGCTCGGCGCCCCCAGCTCCAGCCCCGCCTGGTCGGGGTCGGGCGCCTGGTAGCGCGCCGCGGCCTCGGCGAGGCCGGCGGCAAGGTTGCCGCCGGCAGCGCGAGCACCGGCGCGAAACGCGTCGAACGCCGCGCCGCCGAGGCTGGTCGAGGTACGCCAACCGGCCTCGCCCAGCACGCTCTTGAGGCTGCCGATCACCAGGGAGCGCACCAGGCCCGGCTCGCGGAACCGCACCTCGGCCTTGGCCGGGTGCACGTTGACGTCGACCCGCTCCGGCGGCAGCTGCACGAACAGCGCCGCCATCGGCTGGCGGTCCCCGAACAGGAGATCGCCATAAGCCGCCCGCAAGGCGCCGCGCAGCAGGCGATCCTGCACCGGCCGGCGATTGACCAGCCAGTGCTGGAAGCGCTGGGTGGTGCGCGACAAAGTTGGCAGCCCGGCGAAGCCGAACAGCCGGATGCCCTCGCGCTCGCCGTCGACGATCAGGGCGTTCTCGGCGAACTCGCGGCCCATCACGGCGCGCAGCCGGCTTTCGGTCTGCTCCAGAGGGTCGCTGGCGGAAGGCTCCAGCACCAGCACCCGACGGCTGTCGAGCAAAAGGTCGAACGCGACCTCGGGATGGGCGATGGCGAGGCGCTCGACCACCTCGCGCGCCGCCTGGTTCTCGGCGCGGTCGGACTTCAGGAACTTGAGCCGGGCGGGCGTCGCGAAGAACAGATCCTCCACCTCGACCCGGGTGCCGACCGCGCCCGGCGCCGGCGCCGCCGGGTTCGCCTCGCCGGCGACCACCAGCAGCGCGAACGCGCTCTCCTGGCCCGGCGGCCGACTGGTGATCCGCATCCTGCTGACGGCGCCGAGCGCCGCCAGCGCCTCGCCGCGAAAGCCCAGGCTGGTGATCCGGATCAAATCGTCGCCCGGCAGCTTGGAGGTCGCGTGGCGTTCGACGGCGAGCCCGATCTCCTGCGGCGTCATGCCGGCGCCGTCGTCGGTGACCGCGATCAGCGAGCGTCCGCCCTCGGTCAGCTCGACGGTGATCCGGCTGGCGCCGGCGTCAAGGGCGTTCTCGACCAGCTCCTTGATCGCCGAGGCCGGCCGCTCCACCACCTCGCCGGCGGCGATGCGGTCGACCAGGCTCTGTGGCAGGCGGCGGATCGCGGGCAACGGCTTCTCTCGACGGCCGGTCGACTGCGTCCCTTGTAGCACGACCGGCAGGAGCGCGTCACCGCGCCGCAGCGAAAGGGCGGATCGCGCCGTTCGCGCCCGTCGGGCTAGTGCAGCTTGAGCTGCGGGCGGGTGCGGCGCTGGAGGAGATTGCCGAGCGCGCGCAGCGTGACCCAGCCGAGACCGTGCAGCGCGCTCTGGTGCTTCTGGTAGAGGGACAGGTAGGCAAGGCGGGCGAGCCGCCCCTCGATCGTGATACCGGTGAGCAGCCGGCCCATCAGGTTGCCGATCGTGCCCGAGCTCAGCGAGATCAGCGAGCCATAGTCCTTGTAGCGGAACGGCAGCAGCGGCTTGCCTTCGAGCCGGCGCTCGAGCGATCCGGCCAGCGTGCGGGCCTGCTGGTGCGCGGCCTGGGCGCGCGGCGGCACCGTCCGCTCGCAGCCGGGCTGTCCGCTGTCGGGCTGGGGGCAGGCGGCGCAGTCGCCGAGCGCGAAGATGGCATCGTCGAGAGTGACCTTGAGCGCCCGGTCGACCACGAGCCGGCCGAGCCGGTCGGTCTCGAGGCCGTCGAGATCGGCGAGCCAGGAGGGCCCCTTGACGCCCGCGGTCCAGACGATGAGGTCGGCCGGGAAGAAGGCGCCGCTTTGCGTTTGGATGCCGTCCGCGCTCACCTCGCGGACCTGCTCGCCGGTGTGGACCTCGATGCTGAGCGCCGCGAGCTGGCGGGCCGTCGCCTCCTGGAGCCGCGCGGGCAGGGCGGGCAGCACGGTCGGCGCCGCCTCGATGAGCCGCACCGCCAGGCTGCGGTCGGGGTCGAAGCCGCGCAGCCGGTAGCTCACGAGCTGGCGGCCGGCGTGGCGCAGCTCGGCCGCGAACTCGACGCCGGTGGCGCCGGCGCCGACGATCGCCACCTGCAGCCGCGGCCAGGTCGCGGTGCGCGCGGCGCTGTGGCCGCGCAGGAACTCGCGCAGCACGCGCTGCTGGATGCGCTCGGCCTGGGCCAGGCTGTCGAGGTAGAGGCAGTGCTCGGCGACGCCGGGCACGCCGAAGTCGTTCAGCACGCTGCCGACGGCGAACACCAGAGTGTCGTAGCCGAGTCGCTGGGCCGGCACGATCTCGGCGCCAGCGGCATCGTGCACGGGGTCCAGCAGGATCTCGCGGGCGTGCCGGTCGAGACCGCGCATGCGACCGAGCTCGAAGGTGAAGTGGTGCCTGGCCGCGTGCACCAGGTAGTCGAGGCCGTCGGCGGCGGCGTGCAGCGTGCCGGCGGCGATCTCGTGCAGGAGCGGCTTCCAGACGTGGGTGAGCGCGCAGTCCACGAGCGTGATGCGGGCCTTGCCGCGCCGGCCGAGCCGGTCGCCGAGCCGGGTCGCGAGCACGAGGCCGCCCGCCCCGCCGCCGACCACGACGATGTGGTGCGGCGACGCCGTGCCGGGTGCCGCAGCGGACACGACCCTCGGCTCCGTGGCCGCGGCCGGTTCGGCTTGCGCGGGCGCGCGGGCCAGGGTGACAGCAAGCTTCGGCTCGGTGGACGTGGGCATGTCGCAACCCTCACGATCGACGTCCCAGACCCTATGTAGGCACGATCGCCGGCGCTCCGCCAGCGCTCTGTTGCAATGCAGCATTGCGCCCCCGGCGGGCCGGTGTCAGGCTGCCGCGATGGCGACGATGCGAGCAGGCTTGCAGGACGATGAGCGAGCAGAACCCCGATCCCGATCTCGATCTGACCGATTCGGCCGGCTATCGCCACTGGACCACGATCACGATCCGCTACCGCGACCTCGACCCGTTGGGCCACATCAACAACGCGGTCTATTCGGAGTGGTTCGAGGCGGCGCGCGTGCTGCTGACGCGCAGCTTCAGCTCCGGCCAGCCCGACTGGCTGCTGACCGCGCTCGCGCGCATGACGATCAATTTCCTGGCGGAGACGAGCTGGCCGGGCGAGGTCGAGGTCGGCGGCCGGCTGCTCGGCATGGGCAACCGCTCGTTCCGCTCGGCCTATGGCGTGTTCCGCGACGGCCGCTGCCTCGCGACGGCGGAGTGCGTCAGCGTCTGGTTTGACCGGCGGGCGCGCGGCTCGGTCCCGCCGCCGGCCGAGGTCCGGCAGGCGATGGAGGACGAGCTGCGGCGGCCTTCCTGCGGGAACCGACCGGAGCATTGAAGCACGCGCAGCCTCGCGGCTCGCCGGCTGGGACGGGCTATCTTCAATCTCTCACGTCACTGAGCAAGAATTCCCGCATTTCCCGAACCACAAATGCCTCATTGCTGATGTAGATGTAATGAGGTGCCCCGGGCAGCTCCCGCACGATCGGCGCGGGATGATCCGGCGCATGTCCGCGGAACCGCTCGATGGTGTCTACGTGCCACTGGACGATCGGCGGCCATGCGCGATCAAACACCGCCTGCTGATCGGCGCTCAGGTACCAATACCACGGCAGGAGGTCTTCGCGCGTAAAAGTCGCAAAGATGGCGAGTCTGGGCGCTGCGATCTTCTGCCAGTTCACTGGCGGTTGTTTTTTTACATCCGCGAGAAGCTTTTCACTGATGCTTGGCGGCGTCACGTTGTCGCCAATCATCCCTGAGGGCATGAAGGTAAAGGCGTTGCAAGCTGCCGCGTTCGGGCGGCGAAATCCTTCCAGGCGCCCCGATGCCGCCTGATAGATCGGCAAGGATCTCGCGGCGTCGTCGGCATAGGACGGGCCGGGCGGCTCTTCCGGGAAGACGAAGCGCTCCGCGAGGTCCGCCGCATCCAGATAGACCAGCTTGTCGACCCGATCTGGATAGGCGAGGCCGAGTTCGCTCAGCTCCGATCCGGCCAGGGAGTGGCCGACGAAGACGGCCTTGCCGATCCCGAAGCGGTCGAGGACCTTGATATCGTCGCGCGCCCTGGTGCGAACGTCGTAGCCGGCCTCGGGCTGATCGGATCGACCGAACCCCCGCCGCGTGATGCCGATGACGCGAAAATCGTCGGTGAACTGGTAGGCAAAACCATCCCACACATGCGCGTTGTCGCCCAGCCCGGTGAGCAGCACCATGGTCTCACCCGAACCGCCAAAGTCCAACACCTCGAGCTGCACGCCGGGCTCGACGGTCACGAACGTGACTTCGTGTGGCGTGACATCGAGACAGTCCGCCGGTTGCGCCGCGCCCTCTTCCGCCGAGCCTGCTGCCCGCGACTCCTCCCAGCCAGTGGCGATGAATGTGAGCAACAAGGGAACGGCGAGCGTTGCACTTCGCAACACTTGAGGACGCTGTGCGGGCCTCGTCCAACATCTCCTGCCCTTCGCGGCCTTCACGACCATCAGGCGTTCCCCCGACATCATTTATTTGGCCGGGCACAGTCAGCCCCTCCTTGGCGGAACGCAAGGTTTTTCAGGACCGTTGCAAGGCGAAGCCGCGTATGCCGGCCCCGCCGGCTTCGTCCGAAGCAGCAAAACCTTGAGTTTCCTGCCTCGCCCGAGGCCGCGTGACATCAGGCGGCGCTCAGCTCCGGCGCGAGATTGGCGTGGAAATCGGCGCCCGAGGCGGTCGCCGCGACATGCCCCTTGCGGATCACGAAGTCGCCGAAGCGTTCGCCGTCCGCGCGTTCCTTGGCGTAGCTCGCGATCAGTGGGGTCAGCGCGCCGACGATCTCGTCGTGGCTCAGGTCCTTGCCATAAAGCTTGTTGAGCCGGCTGCCGTCGAAGGCGGCGCCAAGATAAAGGTTGTAGCGGCCGGGCGCACGGCCGACCAGGCCGATCTCGGCGAGATAGGGCCGCGAGCAGCCGTTCGGGCAGCCGCTCATGCGGATCACGATCTCGTCGTCGCGCAGGCCGGCGCTCTCGATCACGTCGTCCAGCGCCGTCACGAGGTCCGGCAGGTAGCGCTCGCTCTCGGCGAGCGCGAGGCCGCAGGTCGGCAGCGCGACGCACGCCATGGCGTTGAGCCGCAGGCCGGTGAAGTCGTTGGTTAGGCCGTATTGCCGAAGCAGCTTCTCGATGGTCGGCTTGTGGCGCGGGCGGATGCTCGCGATGATCAGGTTCTGGTTGGCGGTGAGGCGGAAGTCGCCGACGTGGATCCTGGCGATCTCGGCGAGCCCGGTCTTCATCGGTCGGTCGGGGGTGTCGCGCACGCGGCCGTTCTCGATGAATAGCGTGTAGTGCCAGTCGCCGCGGTGGTCCTTGGTCCAGCCGTAGCGATCGCCGGTGCTCTCGAAGCGGAACGGACGGGCTGGCTCCAGGGCATGGCCGAGCCGCTGCTCGAGCTCGGTGCGGAACCGGTCGACGCCGCGGTCCTCGATCGTGTACTTCAGCCGCGCATGCTTGCGGTTGGCGCGGTCGCCGAAATCGCGCTGCATCAGCACCACCTTCTCGGCGACGTCGACGGCCTGCTCGGGCGGGCAAAAGCCGATCACGTCGGCGGTGCGCGGGAACGTTTCGGGCTCGCCGTGCGTCATGCCCATGCCGCCGCCGACCGCGACGTTCCAGCCGACCACCCTGCCCGCCTCGCCGATGATCGCGATGAAGCCGAGATCGTGGGCGAAGACGTCGACGTCATTGGAGGGCGGCACCGCGACCACGATCTTGAATTTTCTCGGCAGGTAGTGCGGCCCGTAGATCGGCTCCTCGGCCTCGCTGCTGACGACCTTCTCGCCGTCCAGCCAGATCTCGTGATAGGCGCCGGTGCGCGGCGTCAGGTGGTCGCTGATCGCGCGCGCCAGCGCCAGGGCCTCGGCATGCGCCTCGGACTGGTGCGGGTTCGGGTTGCACATGACGTTGCGGTTCACGTCGCCGCAGGCGGCGATCGTGCTCAGCAGGTTCTCGTTGATCGCCTGCATCGTGCGCTTGAGGTTGCTCTTGATCACGCCGTGCAGCTGGAACGACTGGCGGGTCGTCAGGCGCAGGGTGCCGTTGGCGTAGTCGGTTGCGATCCGGTCGAGCGCCAGCCACTGCGCCGGCGTGCACACGCCGCCCGGCACCCGCACCCGCACCATGAACGAATAGGCCTGCTCGAGCTTCTTCTTGCGCCGCTCGGGGCGCAGGTCGCGGTCGTCCTGCAGGTAAGTGCCGTGGAACTTGG
>DASUGG010000141.1:0-20782 GCA_036274135.1 Geminicoccaceae bacterium | reverse complement strand
ATAGACGCGATAGGCGTCCTCGGTCATCGCCGGGTCGCCGTAGCGCACCGCCGCCAGCATGTGCAGGCCCTGCATGACGTCGCGGAAAGCAGGCTCGTCGGCCTTCAGACCGTACGTGATCCGTCCGTCCTCGTCGAGCTGGCCGACCAGGTCGGGTTCGCTCGCGGGCGACCCCTGGTAGAATGCGCCGGTGAAGCGGCGCGAGGGGTCGGCGTGGCTGTCGTCGAACACCGTGTCGAGCTCGGCGAGCAGGCCGGGCACGTCGGCGACGTCGATCTGGCCGCCGGCCGCCGCCGCGGCGTCGCCGATCACCGCGTCGATTACGCCCGCCGGGCCGGGCCCGTCCAGCATCGGCGGCCGGTCCACCGCCGTGCCGCCGAACAGGTAGCGGCCGGCGATCGCCACGTTGAGCTGTCGCGACACGCCGTCCAGAGCCGCGGCAGCCGAGGTCTGGACGTTGCGCAGCGAGATCACGTCCTCGCGGCCGAGTGCCGCCAGGGTCTGCAGAGCCAGCGGTTCGCCGGTGTCGCGGACGGTGGACATCGCGAGCTGCATGGTGTCGAGGCGCATGGTCAGGGTCGCGCCGGACTCGAGATAGCGCTCGGTGCGCGCATGCGCATCGCGGAAGGCGAGCAGGATGCTGGTGCGGCCGCGCAATTCGCCGCTCACATCGGCCTTTCTGCCGGTGGCGACCTCCTGCCCGACGGCGGAGAGGCGCTGCTGCAGTCGGACGACGTCCTGCTGCATGCGGCGGGCGGCGACGATCGTGGCGACGGGATCGACCATGGCGGATCTCAGACGATCGTGAGCAGTTCGTCGAGCATGCGCGCCGCCGTCTGCACCACATTGGCGTTGGCCGCGTACGACTTCTCGATCAGCAGCATGCGCTGCAGCTCGTTGTCGACGTTGACGCCGGTGGCGTTGGCGCGCACGTCGCGCAGCGTGGCGGCGACGCCCGCCTGCCGCTCGGCCCGGGCCTCCGCCTCGGCGCGGGCGGCCTGCTGGCCGCTCACCAACTCGGCGGCGGTGGCGCGCAGGCTGAGGGTGGCCGCGAAGCCGGAATCTGCGGGGTAGCTTAAGGTGTCGTCGAAGGCGGCGAGAAAACGGAACGGCTGGGCGGCGTCGCCCGCCGATCCCGGCACGGCTGCGCCGACGCCGTCGCGCACGCGCCAGGCCGCGCCGCCCTGGTCCGGGTCGACCGCAATGTTGACCGCGATGCGGTCCGCCATGCCGACGATCTCCGCCGGCTCGCCGCGGTCGTGGAAGGCGCCGCCGGCGGTGAACAGCCCCGGCGCGCCGGGCGCCAGGCTCGGGTCGTTGGCGGGGTCCTGGAAGCGGTCGATCAGCGCCGAGGCCAGTTGGTCGATCTGCTTCTGCATGCGCACGGTCAGCTCGTCGCGCACGGCGAACAGGCCGGCGATGCGGCCGCTCGTGAGCGCCTGGGCGTCGCCCGAGCCCGGCGCCAGGTCGCGCCCGTCAATCGTCAGGCCGGACAGGATGCCGGCAGAGCCCGGCTCCGGCGCGCCGTCCGGCGCATAGACCGCCGCCGCCGCGACGCCGGCGGTCCGCGTGAAGCCGACCTGCGCCGGCGTGCCGTCGAATAGCGGCACCCCCTGCTCGGTCAGCAGCAGCACGTCGTTCGGTGCGCGCCGGATCTCGCGCACTGGGATCCGCTCGGCGATCGTGTCGATCAGGCGGTCGCGCTCGTCCTCGAGTGCGGTGACGTCTCGCCCGGTGCCGGCGAGAAGCTTGATCTCGTCGTTGACCCGCTTGAGCTCGCCGAGGCTCTGGTTGACGATCTGGACGTCGGCCTCGATCTGCAGCTCGGCGTCCTCGCGCAGGCGGCGCACCGAGGCCGACAGGTCGCCCAGGCCGGCCGTCACCGCCTTCGCGGCGTGCACCACCTCGCGCTGCAGGCTGGCGCTCTCGGGGGTCTCGGCGAGGCTGATGAACGCCTGCTCGAGCCGCGTTATCGCATCGGCGATCGACCTGCCGTCGGCCGGCTGGCCGAGCTCGACGGCATAGGCGCGCAGCGCCTCCGCCTGCACGTCGAGGAACGCGCCGAGCCCGGTCTCGCGGCGCGCCTCGCGCGCCAGCGACGGGTTGGCGCTGCGCAGGATCTCGCCCAGCGACACGCCGAGTCCGCGCCCGTCGCGGGTTACGGAGACGAGGCTGCCCTCCTTGCGCACGAACCCTTCGACGTCGGCGTTGGCGATGTTGTTCGCCGCGATGTCGCTGAGCCGGCTGTAGGTGCCGAGGCCGGAGGCCGCGATCGAGAGCGCCGTGCTGAGACTCATGTGCGGTCCGGGGCGTCACCCGCGCCAGTGGGAGGACTAGCGCTTCAGGTTGGTGGTCTCCTGCAGCATCTCGTCGGCGGTCTGGATGACCTTGGCGTTGGAAGAGTAGGCCCGCTGGGTCTCGATCAGGCTGGTCAGCTCCTTCGCGACGTCGGTCGTGGACAGCTCGAGCGAGAAGCCCAGCGTCTTGCCGACCGGGCCGTCGCCGGCATCCCAGAGATACATGGCGCCGCTCTCGCGCGACAGCCGGAAGGCGTTGCCGTCGACCGGCGTCAGGCCGTCGGGATTGACCACGTCGACCAGCGGAATGCGGTAGATCGGCTGACGCTGGCCGTTGGTGAACACGGCGCTGAGGACGCCGTCCTCGCCGAGCTCGACGTCGGCGACGGTGGCGAAGGCGGCGCCGTTCTTGGTCACCTGGGTGGGCGTGAAGTTGCCGGCGAACTGGGTCAGGCCCTCGTTGCTGCCTGGGATGCCAATGCTGATCGCCATGGCTTCGCCGGCGGCGGTTGTGACCGCGCCGGTGCCGGCGGCGGCGTCGTAGGCGCCGAGCGTCGGCGTCACGCCGGCGATCGTGCCGGCGGTCGGGCCGGTGCCGTTGAAGGTGATCGTGAACTCGCCGATCGCGGCGCCGCCGCTGGCCGAATCGAGGATCTGCAGCGTCCACTCGTTCGACGTGCCGGCGCCGGCGACCGTCGGCGTGAACTGCAGCGTCACGCGCTCGGCGTTGCCCACCGGGTCGAAATACTCGATCGGCATGCTGAACGGCTCGCCGCTGCCGCCCGCCTCGGTGGCCTGCGCCGGCAGGTTGGCGGCGAAACGGATCTCGGTGGTCGGGCTCGCGGTGAAGTTGATGCCCGTGACGTTGATGGCCTCGAGGCTCTGGAAGCTGTCGCGCGCCGGGTTGGCGACCGCGGTCGTGCCGTCGGGGTTGAGTGGCCAGCCGAGCAGGTACAGGCCGTCGGAGTTGCGCAGGAAACCGTCGCCGTCGGTGCGGAACGAGCCGGCGGTGGTGAGCAGGAACTCGTCCTGCTGCGCGTCGACCGAACCGGGCGTCGTGGTGTTGACGACCGGCAGGAAGCCGCGGCCGCCGACCGCGAAGTCGGTGCTGGCGGAGGTCGTCTGGATCACGCCGCGCTCGGTGATCGCATGCCGCACGGTGGGCAGCACGCCGCCGGCCCAGTACTGCCGCTGGCTGCTCTGCGCCGCGACCAGGCTGGAGAACTGCACGTCGGCGCGCTTGTAGCCGACCGTACCGGCGTTCGCCAGGTTGTCGGCGATCGCGGACAGGCGGGTCGAGTTGGCGGCGAGGCCGAGCACGCCGGCGTTCATCGAGCTGCTGATGCTCATGACGTAAAGGTTCTCCTTGGGGTCGAGCCTGCTCCCGCACCGATTGGCGAGGCTAACGATTACTGCTTAAGGAAGTATTGGGCGCGCGGGCGCCCTCGCCTTCCGGGCGCGCGGACTGGGTCGTGCGCAGCAGCGTGATGGTGATGCGGCGGTTGCGCGGATCGGTCGAATCGTCCTCGATCAGCGGCTCCAGGGCGGCGCGCCCCTCGATCCGGCGGAAGCGTTCGGCGGCGACCCCGCCCGTCGCCAGGACGCGGCGCGCCGCGTTGGCGCGATCCGACGACAGCTCCCAGTTGCCGTACGGCCCGCTGCCGACGAAGGGCCGGGAATCGGTGTGGCCGGTGATCACGACGCCGTTGCGCACCGCGCCGATGATGTCGGCGATCACTTCCAGAATGGCCGCGGTGTGGGGGCGCGGCACGGCCGAGCCGAGCGGGAACATGTCGGCGCCCGAGCGGTCGAAGATGTGGATGCGCAGCCCTTCCGGCGTCAGCTCGAACATCAGGTTGCCGGCCAGCTCGCGCAGCGCCGCCGACGCCTCGAGCCGCCGCAGGATCTCGGACTGGATGGTCTCGAAGCGCTGGCGCTCGATGCGCTCGTCGTGCCGGCTGTCGCTCGGCCCCGTGGTGCTCGGCGCGCCGGCGGCGAGCGCCACGTCGTCGCGGTCGCGGTCGCCGAGCCGGAAGCGCGCCTCCGGCGTGCGCGGCACGAAGCCGCCTTCCAGCACGCCTTCGCCGCCAGCCGACTCGGGGCTGATGGGCACGCGGCCGGCAAAATAGTCGGCGATGCCCTTGCGCTGATCCTCGGTGGTCGCGCCGAGCAGCCACATCAGCAGGAAGAACGCCATCATCGCCGTGACGAAGTCGGCGTAGGCGACCTTCCACGCACCGCCGTGATGCGCCTCGTGCGTGCCGTGCGCCCGCTTGCGCACGATGATCGGCGCGGCGTGCCTGCCTTCCGCTTCGGCTTTGCTGCTCACGCTCAACGGCGAGCCTCATCGTCTGCCCGCTGCCGAGACTTCACGCTCCGGCTTAAGATCGCCGTAAGCAGCATGGTTAAGGCGCCGCCCGCGCCGCCACTTTCGACCGGCAGCGCCACCGTGGCCGCCGATGCGGCGACGAGCGCCGCCTGGCCGGCGGGCGCGTTCCGCGGCGGAATGATCCCGCCGGTCCGGCGTCGTCGTCCACCTACCCTGGCGAGGAGCCATCGAAGCTGAGCTTCCGTCCGCCGCATCGGTCAATGAAGGCGATGGCGGCCTCTGAGAGGTCCGGAATATTCGCCGGGCGCGTTCTTTCTCGGACCCTGCCAGACCTGGTGCGGCGCAGCGCCGGCGCGCCTTCCTCTCGGATGCATGAGAGGCCTCGATGCGGTGCGGCTCGGGCCGCCGGAGCAGCGCTACGCGCCGCGTCGAGTGGAACCCCGCCGGCCTTCCGCCGTTGGCTGCTCGCAACAGGCGAGCGGCCAGGACGACGACAGATGGCAACGACGCGAGCGCCGCAGGACGCGACCCGGGCGGTGCGGGCCGCCGGCCTGCGCTATGTCACCGACAGCATGCCGGGGATCCGACGGCGGCGTGTGGGCAAGGGCTTCTCCTACCGAGCGCCCGACGGACACCTCATTACGGATCGCGCGGAGCTTGCGCGGATCAGGTCGCTCGCGATTCCGCCGGCCTGGCGAGACGTCTGGATCTGCCCGCATCCGAACGGGCATCTCCAGGCGACGGGGCTCGATGCCAGGGGCCGCAAGCAATACCGCTACCATCCGGACTGGCGCACCGTCCGCGACGTCGCCAAGTTCGACCGCATGCTCGAGTTCGCCCGGGCGCTGCCCCGGATCCGTGCCCGCGTGGCGGAAGATCAGGCGCGGCGCGGCCTGCCGCGGGAGAAGGTCCTGGCGACGGTCGTCCGCCTGCTCGAGGTCACCCTGATCCGGGTGGGCAACCGGGAATACGCCCGCGACAACCGGAGCTACGGCCTGACGACTCTGCGCGATCGCCATGTCGACTTCGGCGGCGCCGAGCTGGTGTTCGAGTATCGCGGCAAAGGCGGCAAGCATCACCGCATCACCCTGCGCGACCGGCGGCTCGCCCGGATCGTCCGCTCGTGCAAGGAGCTGCCTGGGCAGCATCTGTTCCAATATCTCGACGAGAGCGGCGAGCGCCGGCCGATCGGCTCCGCCGACGTCAATGCCTATCTCGAGGAGATCTCGGGGCAGCCGTTCACGGCCAAGGACTTTCGCACCTGGGCGGCGACAGTGCTGGCCGCGCTGGCGCTCAGCGCGGCCGAGAGCTTCGAGAGCGAGGCGGCCGCGAAGCGCAACGTGACGCGAGCGTTCGAGCAGGTGGCCGCCCAGCTCGGCAACACGGTCGCCGTCTGCCGCAAGAGCTACGTCCATCCCGAGATCGTGGAATGCTACCTCGAGCAAACGCTGTCCGGCCCGCTGGACGAGCGGGTCCCGGAGGTCCTGCTCGAGGATCTCGCGGGCCTGCGTAGCGAGGAGGTCGCCGTCCTCGCCCTGCTGCAGCAGCGCGCCGCCAGCGAGCGGCGGACCGGCAGCGCTGCTCCCACGATCCCCGGCGAGCTCAAGACGGCGCTGGAGCAGTCCGTCGCGCAGGAACGCGACGTGGCGCGGAGCCCTCCCGCTCCGCTCTGATGCTCGCGTCAGTGGCTGAGCGGCCCTTTCGCCGAGAGCTCCTCTGCGCCGAACGCCGGGTCCGACGCGGCCGCCTGAGGCCGGCATGACGCGATGTTGGGCGGCGGTCTGTCAGGGCTTTCCGCGCCGGTGCTCGTCCGCGCCGCCTGCACGAACCGGTCGAGCTCGGCCGGGTCGCTCGGCGGCTTCGCCGGCTGCACCCAGGTGCACCACCAGCAGGCGATCGCGACCGCGCCCGCCAGGGCGTCGAGAAAATCGAGCACCATGCCCAACAGCTGAACCATGAGCGCACGGCCCGGGCGCACCAGCCCGGCCGCCCCTATGCAGGGTGGCGCTCCGGCGCCCGGCGCCGAAGCGCTTGGCTGCAATGCAGCGGCCGCAGCATCGACATCTCTTAGCATACCATCGACGCGTGGCAGAGCGATGCGAGAATCGCCCGCGCATGGACTCCTTTCAACGGCGGATGACCGCGGGCAGGCGGCGCGCTAGATTGCCGCCGGAGCAACGCAGAGAGGACGGCATGCGAATTGGGGTGATGGGGACCGGCGGGGTCGGCGGCTATTTCGGGGGTCGGCTGGCGGCGTCCGGCCAGGATGTCGCCTTCATCGCGCGCGGCGCGCATCTCGCGGCCATGCGAGCCAACGGGCTCAGGATCGAGAGCGCGCTCGGCAACGCGACGATTCCGCCCGCCCAGGCGAGCGACGATCCGGCCGCGATCGGCCCGGTCGACCTCGTGGTCTTCGCCGTCAAGCTCTACGACACGGAGTCCGCCGCGGAAGCCATCCGGCCGCTGATCGGCCCCCATACCGGGGTCCTCACCTTCCAGAACGGCGTGACCGGGACCGAGGTGCTGGCGCGGAAGCTCGGGCCCGAACACGTCCTCGGCGGCGTCGCGAAGATCGCCGCCGTGATCGCCGAGCCCGGCGTTATCCGCCACACCGGCACGATGGCCGAGCTGGTCTTCGGCGAGACCGACGGCCGCGCATCGGCCAGGACCGAGGCCTTGTCGGCGGCGCTCGACGCGGCCGGCGTCACGCACGCGGTGAGCGACGACATCCGCTGCGAGATCTGGGACAAGATGGTGTTCCTCTCGACCTTCGCGGGGCTCACCTCGCTGCTCCGCCTGCCGATCGGTCCGATTCGCAGCGACCCTGATACCCGCCGCCTGCTGCGCGACGGCCTCGCCGAAGCGCTCGCGGTGGCCCGCGCGTCCGGCGTCGGCCTGCCCGAGGAACTGGTCGATCGGATCCTCGCCAGGATCGACCGCCTGCCCGATGTGATGAAATCCTCGATGCTGCAGGATCTGGAGGGCGGCCGGCGCCTCGAGCTCGCCTGGCTGTCGGGCACGATCGCGCGCATGGGACGCGATCTCGGCATCGCGACGCCGGTTCACGCGCTGATCGCGACCGCGCTCAAGCTGCACGCGCAAGGCCGCGGCTGACGGCCATGCAGCAAGTGATCTACTTCGTCCGCCACGGCGAGACCACGTGGAACCTCGAAGGCCGGATGCAAGGCCACCTCGATGCGCCGCTCACCGTGCGCGGGCTGCGCGAGGCGCGCCGTGACGGCGCCGCCTTGCGCGCCCTGATCGAGCGCGACGCGCCCTATGCGCTGGTCTTCAGCCCGCTCGGACGCACGCGCGAGACCGCCCGGATCGTCGCCGAGGAGACCCGGCCGCACGTGCACGCGGAGCGCAGCGACGCCCGCCTGCGCGAGGTCAGCTGGGGCGAGTGGGACGGACTCACCATCGCCGACATCAAGGCGCGCTACCCAGAGCTCTGGCAGGCGCACGTCGAGGATCGCTGGAACATCGGCGCGCCCGGCGGTGAGTGCTATCGCGTGCTGTGCGAGCGGGTCGCCGACTGGCTCGCGAGCGTCAGGGACGAGCCTCGCCTGATCGTCGTCAGCCACGGCGCCCTCGGACGCGCCCTGCGCGGCATCTATCTCGGCCTGAAGTCCGACGAGACGCTGCAGCTGGCGGAGCCCCAGGACGCCCTGTTCCGCCTCGCCCAGGGCACCGTCACGACGATCCCGACCGGGCCGGTCCCGGACAAGGACCGTGCGCCGCACGATCGCGGGTGACCCGGCCGGGCGACGCCGCGCGCTCCGTCCGGCACGCTCCATTGCGGGTTCCAGGCGATCTCCCGGAGATGGGGCTCAGCCCTGCCCTTCACGGCCGCGCCGCGCCTCTGCGAGGCTCTCGAGCAGCGCAAGGAGCAACGCGTCCCGCTCGGCGGCGAGGTCCTGGATGCTGCGCGGGTCAGCCGCCTCGAACATCCCGACCAGGCGGTCGATCACCTCGGGCGTGAGATCGGGGCGGCCGAGGTCGTTCCACCAGCTCTGGAGGCCGGGCCCGATATGCTCGAGCAGGTGACGCAGGCCGCGCTCGCCGCCGGCCAGATGGTGCAGCATGTGCGGCCCCATAAACGCCCAGCGCAGCCCAGGCCCGTAAGAGATCGCCGCGTCGATGTCCTCGATGCTGGCGACGCCTTCCAGCGCCAGGTGGATCGCCTCGCGATAGAGCGCCGCCTGCATGCGGTTGGCGACGTGGCCCGGCATCTCCCGGCGGATCGCGATCGGCCTCTTGCCGATCGAGCGGTAGAAGGCGGCGGCCCGCTCGATCACCGCCGGATCGGTATCGCGACCGCCGACCAGCTCGACCAGCGGCATCAGGTGCGGCGGATTGAAGGGGTGCGCGACCAGATAGCGCCCAGGCCCGATGCGGCCGGCCTGAAGGTCGCTCGGCAGCAGGCCGGACGTGCTCGAGGCGACGATCGCATCCGGCGCGAGCCCCTGCTCCAGGCGCGCGAACAGGGCCTGCTTGGCAGCCAGGTTCTCGGGTCCGCTCTCCTGCACGACGGAGGCGCCCTGCACGGCGTCGGCCGGGTCGGCATGAAAACCCAGGCGATCGGGGTCGGCGCGCGCGGCAAGACCGAGCCTCGCCATGGTCGGCCAGGCGCGCGCGATGAAGTCGCGCACCTTGCGCTCGGTATCCGGCGCCGGATCGTAGACCGCGACCGAGAGGCCGTGCGCCAGGAAGAGAGTGGCCCAGCTCGCGCCGATCGCGCCGGCGCCGATCACCGCGACCTGCTCGATCACTTCGGGTCCAGGCTGTGCCATGGTCAGCGCAGATATTCGACGTTGCCGTCGACGCCGATCACCTGGCCGGAGACCAGCCGGCCGGCGTCGGAGCAGAGATAGAGGATCATGTTGGCGATGTCCTGGGCAGTGACCATGCGCTTCATCGACGCCTTCTCGACCAGTTCGGCGCGCATGGCCTCCAAGGTGATGCCGAGCGCCCGCGCCTTGGCCGCGATCACGCGATCGATGCGCTCGCCCTCGACGGCGCCGGGGCAGATCGCATTGACCCGGATCTGATCAGGCCCGAGCTCGATCGCGAGGCTCTTGCTGAGCCCTACCACGGCCCATTTCGAGGACGCGTACGGCGTGCGCAGGGCAAAGCCGAAGCGCCCGGCGGCCGACGACAGGTTGACGATCGAGCCGCCGCCGGCGGCGCGGATGTGCGGCACGGCGCGGCGCGCGCACAAGTATTGGCCGGTTAGGTTGACCTCGAGCGTGCGGGCCCAGTCCTCGGGCTCGATGTCCTCGATGCGCGCGGTCGGGCCGGCGATGCCGGCATTGTTGACCAGGATGTCGAGGCCGCCGAGCCGCGCCAGCGTCGTCTCGAACAGCGCGTCGACGGCCGCTGGATCGGACACGTCGACGGGCACGACGCCCACCTCCGGCAACGCCGTGCGCAGCTCCTCGAGTCCATGCGGGTCGACGTCGCACACGCACACCCGCGCACCGGCAGCGACGAAGGTGTCGAGCGTCGCGCGGCCGATGCCGGTCGCCGCGGCGGTGATGACCGCGCGCCGGCCGTCGAGACGAAGTTCCATGCAGGACCTCCCGTGAGATGGCGCCATTGTGCGGCCCGTACGGCCCCTGTCAATGCGCCCGGCCCTGGCCTAGACTTGCCGGATCTCGCAAGGGAGACAGGCCGTGGCGGACACCGGGCTCAACAAGGCAGACGGCGCGCGCGAGCGGCAGCGGGCGCTGCACGACGCCGTCGAGCGACACATGATCCGCTATATCGGCGACTTTCCGGGGTTCTTCATCGAACGCGCCGACGGCGCTTATATCTACGACGATCGCGGCCGCAGGATCCTGGATTTCACTTCGGGCCAGATGTGCGCGACGCTAGGCCACAACCATCCCGAGGTGGTCGCGGCGATCCGGGCCAGCTGCGATCGGGCGATCCACCTGTTCAGCTGGCTGCTGGCACCGGAGGTCGTCGAGCTCTGCCGCGAGCTGGCCGCCATGCTGCCGCCGCAGTTGCAGAAGGTGATCCTGCTGAACACCGGCAGCGAGGCCAACGAGGCGGCGCTGCGCATGGCGAAGCTCACGACCGGCGGCTGGGAGGTGGTGGGCCTCAGCGCCTCGTTCCACGGCCTGACCGGCGGGGCCGGGGCCGTCACCTATTCGGTCGGCCGCACCGGCACCGGGCCAGCGCTCCCCGGCAACCTCGCGATTCCGGCGCCGCACGCCTATCGCTGCCCTATCCGCCACTGCGCCGGCACCTGCGATCTCGCCTGCCTGGAAGTCGGGTTCGAGCAGGTCGACCAGCAGAGCACGGGCGCGCTCGCCGCCGCGATCGCGGAGCCGATCATCAGCACGGGCGGCGTCATCGTGCCGCCGCCGGGCTACTTCCCGCGGCTCAAGCAGCTCTGCGAGGCGCGCGGCATGCTGCTGATCCTCGACGAGGCGCAGACGGCGTTCGGCCGCGTCGGCAGCAATTTCTGCTTCGAGCAGGACGGCGTCGTCCCCGACTTCCTTGCGGTCTCCAAGACGCTGGGCGGCGGCGTGCCGCTCGCCGCCGCGGTCACCAGCGCCGAGATCGAGGACGACTGCTATCGCAAGGGCTTCGTGCATGTGACTTCGCACGTCTCCGACCCGCTGCCGGCGGCGGTGGGCCTCGCCGTGCTCGAGGTGCTGCGCCGCGAGCGGCTGGCGGGGCGGGCGCTGGTGCTGGGCGCGCGGCTCGAAGCCGGCCTGCGCGAGCTGCAGCAGCGCTACGAGGTGATCGGCGACGTGCGCGGCCGTGGCCTGCTGTGGGGCGTCGAGCTGGTGAGCGACCGGCACAGCCGAAGGCCCAACGCTGCGCTCGGCACAAAGATCACGCAGCGCTGCCTCCACCTCGGCCTGTCGATGAACATCGTGGCCCTGCCGCGCCTCGCCAGCGTCTGGCGGATCGCGCCGCCGCTCACCTGCAGCGAGGCGCAGATCGACGAGGGCATCAGCATCCTCGACCAGGCGATCCGCGAATCCTTGTAGTCGCGCGGGGCAGGAAGCCGCCGGATCTCTCGCCGTCCGGACGCATGCCGCTGTCGGAAGCGGGTCCGTCGAATCGTCCTTCGGGATGATCATCGCTCGCCCATCCGGCGGATCGGGGCATATCGTGTCGCAGGACGCGATGCCGTGGGGAGGCTTGCAGATGAGCCAGTCGGACAAGGACGATGCCGTGCAGTACGCTATCCTCTGCTACCACGACGAGGCGGCGGTCAATGCCCTGAGCACGGAACAGGACGACGCGTTGATGGCCGAGCTCGAGATCGTGCGGCGCAGGCTCGAGCACCGCATGGGCCCGGTCGCCCGCCTGATGCCCACGACCGCGGCCACGACCCTGCGCGCCGGCGACGAGCCCGTGGTGATCGACGGCCCGTTCGCGGAGACCAAGGAGGCGCTGCTCGGCTTCTACGTGATCGAGTGCGGCAGTCTCGAGGAGGCGATCGAGGCGGCGCGGCAGCTCATGGCGCCACGGATGGCGGCGGGGCTGATGAGCACGCTCGAGATCCGCCCCATCTCCGTCTTCTTCCCCGGGAAGCGCGGCGGGTGAGCGACCTCGCCTGGCTCGATGCGGCGTTGACCTCGGCGCGTCCCCAGGCGCTGGGCGCGCTGCTGCGCTATTTCCGTAGTCTCGACCGCGCCGAGGAGGCGTTTCAGGAAGCCTGTCTGCGGGCGCTGCGCAACTGGCCGCTCAACGGCCCGCCGCGCGACCCCGCTGCGTGGCTCATCTTCGTCGGCCGCAACGCCGCGCTCGACCAGGTCCGGCGCCAGAGCAGCGAAGAGCCGTTGCCGTCCGAGGAGCTGATCTCGGACGACGGCGATGCCGAGACTGCGCTCGCCGAGCGGATCGACAGCTCGCACTATCGCGACGACGTGCTGCGCCTGCTGTTCATCTGCTGCCACCGCGACCTGCCGGCGACGCAGCAGATCGCGCTGGCGCTGCGCATCGTCTCCGGCCTCTCGGTCAAGGAGATCGCGCGCGCCTTCCTGGTCGGCGAGAGCGCCATGGAGCAGCGCATCACGCGGGCCAAGCGGCGCATCGCCGCGGCCAAGGTCGCCTTCGAGACGCCCGGCGCAGTCGAGCGATCCGAGCGCCTCGCCGCCGTAGCGGCGATGATCTACCTGCTGTTCAACGAGGGCTACGCCGCGAGCGGCGGCGCGGCCCACATCCGCGTGCCGCTGTGCGAGGAGGCGATCCGGCTCGCCCGGCTGCTGCTGCGCCTTTTCCCGGGCGAGCCCGAGGTCATGGGGCTGACGGCCCTTCTCCTGCTGCAGCATGCCCGCGCGCGCGCCCGGCTCGACGGCGAAGGCTGCATCGTGCTGATGGAGGACCAGGACCGGGCCTTATGGAATCGCGAGATGATCGCCGAGGGGCTCGTGCTGGTCGAGAAGGCGCTGCGCCACCGGCGACCGGGCCCCTATCAGGTGCAAGCCGCGATCGCCGCCGTTCACGCCGAGGCGCCGCGGGCGGAGGACACCGACTGGAGCGAGATCGACCGGCTGTATGCCTTGCTGGAGGTCCTGCAGCCCTCGCCCGTGGTCAGCCTGAACCGGGCCGTCGCGGTCGCCAAGGCGCGCGACCCGGCGGCGGCGCTCGCGATGATCGAGCCGCTCGCTGACCGGCTGTCGAGCTACTTTCACTTCTTCGGCGTGAAGGGCGCGCTGCTGCTGGAGGTCGGCCGCGCCGAGGAGGCCCGCATCGCCTTCGACCGGGCGATCGCGCTCGCTCACACGCCGGCCGAAGCCGCACACATCAGGCTGCATCTCGACCGGCTCATGAAGGACAGCGCGACGCAACACTGACCTTCCGGCCGGCAGGAAAAATCGCGCACCGCGCTGTCGGACCGTCGTCGCACGGGGCGTCCTTGGAGCGATCGATGAGACCGGCGGCGATCTTCGGGAGGCCGACCCATGAAGTACCTGTGCCTCGTCTATGGAGAGGAGAAGGCGCTCGACGCCCTGTCGAAAGGCGAGATGGAGGTCCTGGTCGACGAGTCCCTCGCCTATGACGACGTGCTGCGCAAGAGCGGCCACTACCTCGTCTCGGCGGCCCTCGAGCACGTCGAGGCCGCGAAGACGGTCCGGGTTCGCGACCGCGGCATGCTCGTCACCGACGGCCCGTTCGCCGAGACGAAAGAGCAGCTGCTCGGCTTCATCCTGATCGAGGCGGGCGACCTGAGCGAGGCCGTTCCGCTGGCGGCGAAGATTCCGCTGGCGGCCACCGGCAGCATCGAGGTGAGGCCGGTGCGGGAGCTCGAGCCGCCTCGGGCGCGGCGTGTCGGCTGACCGCAATTCGCCCCGCAACGCAGATCGACGGAGATCGAACGATGCGATACGCGACCGTGTCACGCGACGAATGGCGCGCCGCGCGGCAAGCGCATCTGCGCAACGAGAAGACGCTCAGCCACGCGGAAGGAGACACCCCATGACCGATTCGGAAACCGGGCTCTCGCCGCGCTTCGTCGAAGGCGACGCGATGCGCCTGATCGGCCTCACCGAGCGCTACGAGGCGGTGACGATGAGCCGCATCCCGGAGCAGTGGGAGCATTTTCAACAGCGGCTCGGGGACGTGCGCGGCCGCACCGACCCGGCCCAGTTCGGCCTGTTCCATCATCTCGGCGACGACCCGTTGGCGTTCGAGTATCTGACCGCCGTGATGGTGGGCGACGACGCGCCGGTGCCGGGGGGCTTCGTCGAGAAGCGCCTGCCGGCGCGCCGCCATGCCGTCTTCATCCACCGCGGCAAGCCGTCCGGCCTGCGGTCGCTGGTGGATGCCATCTTTCACGACTGGCTGCCGCGATCGGGGCAAGAAGCGGGTGGCGATCCCGACTTCATCGAGGTCTATGGTGAGGCGTTCGACTCGGTCCGCCTGGAAGGCGTGATCGAGGTGTGGGTACCGCTCGCAAGGTGAGGAGCACGCTATGCCGATTCGCGGAAGCTGCCATTGCGGCAGGATCGCGTACCGCCTCGATGCCGTGCCGACCGAGGCGATCACGTGCAACTGCTCGATCTGCCAGCGCAAGGGCTCGGTGCTGGCCGCGTTCGCGCCCGAGCAATTCCATCTCGAGACGTCGCGCGACGACATCGCCGTCTACACCTTCAACAGGCACGTGATCCGCCACCAGTTCTGCAAAACCTGCGGCTGCGCCCCGTTCGCCGAGGGGACCGCTCCCGACGGCGAGGCGATGGTGGTGCTCAATCTGCGCTGCGCCGAGGACGTCGACCTTACCAAGATCAGGATCACGCCGTTCGACGGCGCCAGCCTGTAGCGCTGGCCCGACAGAGGAGGACCATATGGCCGCGACCACGCTGGAACGGACGGACGAAGCGGAGATCCGCGGGCTCATCGAGGATTGGGCGGAGGCCGCACGCGCCTGGGACATCGACCGGATCATGGCGGCGTACACGCCGGACATCCTGGCGTTCGACGCGATCGCCCGGCTGCAGTTCAAGGGCGCACAGGCCTACCGCGAGCATTGGCAGGCGTGCATGGCGATGTGCCCGGGCCTCATGATCTTCGAGATCCACGGCCTCGAGATCGAGGCCGTGGACGACATCGCCTTCGGCCACTACCTGGTGCGCTGCGGCACCGTCGGCGACGACGGCAGGGAGGATGCCGGGTTCATGCGCGCCACCTTCTGCTGCCGCCGGACGGGCAAGATGTGGAAGATCGCGCATGAGCACTTCTCGGCCCCCTTCGATCCGGCCAGCGGCGAAGCTTTGCTGAAGCTCGCGCCCTAGAGCGGGAACGGGCCTATAACCCTCTGGCTCCCTTCTGCGAATTGGTGCCGATCTGCAGGGACGGCAGCTATCGCGCGGCGGTCGGCACGGAGCCGTAGTATGATGGCGGTGAGAGGGGGAAACCGATGGCAACACTTGTCGACGAGCGGATGCTGGATGAGCGCCTCGCCCAACTGGAGGCGGCGCGTCCCTGGAGCCCGCGCATCGTGTCGCGCCTGGAGGCGCTGATCCGGACCGACGACGATGCCGCGCTCTTTCGTGTCAACCCGTTCACCTTCGCGAGCAAGCGCGGGCTGGACCCGGGCGAGGTGGTCGACCTCTTCCTGCACGCCGCGGCGCTCGGGCTGTTCGAGATGGACTGGCTCCTGATCTGTCCGAGATGCGCCTGCGCCGTCGAGAGCTTCGCCCGTCTGCGCGCCGTCCTGCGCGGCTACCGCTGCCCCGAATGCCACAACGAGTACGAGGCGGCGATGGACGACTTCATCGCGATCTATTTCAACGTGTCGCCGCAGATCCGCGCGATCCGCCACCATCGGCCGGAGACCCTCGACCCGTTCGAGTACATGTTCGTGTTCAAGGGGGTACGCGAGGGGCGCTTGCCTGACGGCGCGCCGTTCCTAGACGGGGTCCGGTCGGCGCTGCGGGGGACGGCGTTCCTCGAGCCGGGCGAGACCACGCGATTCGCGTTCGAGGCGGCACCAGGCGCGCTGTGGGGGTTCAGTTCGGACAGCGCGGCGGGGTTTGCCCTTGAGGTCGGGAACGAGCCCACGAGCGAGCCGCAGCACGTACGCCTGACCTATCTCGGCACCGGCTATCAGCCGGATCGGGTCACGCTCGCTCCCGGACCGGTTGCGCTCGAGATCGACAACCCAACTTCGACTCGCGGCGTGCTCGGCATCACTCAGGTTTCCCCAAACGAGGAAGGCGGGTTTCTGGCCTTCGACCCGTACCTCAGCGGCAAGCACCTGCTCACCAGCCAGACCTTCAGGAGCTTGTTTCGCTCCGAGGTGGTGGGGGGTGCCCAGGGCCTCGCGATTCGGGACATCGCGCTGCTGTTCACGGACATCCGGGGATCGACGGCGCTCTACCAGCGGATCGGCGACCTGAACGCCTTTCAACTCGTCCAGCAGCATTTCGACCTGCTGCGCGAGACGACCGTGCGCCATGGCGGCGCGATCGTCAAAACCATCGGCGATGCGGTGATGGCCGCCTATCCGGATGCGGCCCGTGCGGTCGGCGCGGCGCTCGACATGCGGGGCGCGATCGAGCACTTCAACCAGACCCAGCCGGAGCGGTCCCTCTCGCTCAAGATCGGCATCCATCACGGTGCCGCCATCGCGGTGACGCTAAACGACGAGCTCGATTACTTCGGCCAGACCGTCAACATCGCGTCGCGCGTCCAGGAGATGGCCGATGCCGCGGAGATCTGGATCAGCGAGGACGTCTGGCGCTATCCGGGCGTGACCGAGCTTCTCGCTCCCTATCCGGCCGAGCCGCGTACAGCCGCGTTCCGGGGCATCGAGCAGCCGATGACGGTCGTCAGGATCGGCGCGCCGGCGGGGGTCTGACGCCTTCGGGACTTTCAGGGTGAGCCGCAGCACGATTCAGCGACTCCGCCTTCTGGCGCTGATCGTCGCGACATCGGCCGCCGCGGGGAGCTTTTACGCGGTGGTCCAAAGGCCGCCTGGCTTCAGCTGGGCCTCGGCGCTCGCGAACGGCGCCACGATCGGCGGCGTGATCGCAGTCTGCATCATCGGCTTCGAGCTGTTCGGCGAAGACTGGCTGTTCGAGCGTGGCGGCCGCCGGATGCCGCTGCTCGCTGCGATCCTGCTGCGGACAATCATGTACGGCGGTATCATTGCAGGCGCCCTGATCATCGTCCCCTGGGCGTACTCTGGCGCCGACTTCAGCCTGTTCCGGCCCGGCATCCTCGGGGACGCCGTGTTTTCGATCGCCGCGACCTTGGTGTTCGTCTCATTGACGTCGATCGTCCAGCTGATCGGTCCGAACGTGCTCGGCAGCCTCCTGACCGGCCGGTACTATCGCCCGCGCGAGGAACAGCGGATCGTCCTCTTCCTCGACCTGATGAATTCGACCGGCATCGCCGAGGACATCGGCAACGTCCGGTTCCACGCGCTGCTCTCCGAGATCTTCACCCGGCTCTCCCAAGTGGTGACGGACTTTGGCGGCGAGGTGCATCGCTATGTGGGCGACGCGATGATCGCGACCTGGCCGGTCGGTACGCCACAGGAGACTGCCCGACCGATCCGCTGCCTGTTCGCATGTCGCGACAGCCTGGACGCAGCGCGGTCGGATCTTCTGCACCGGCATGGGCATTGCCCCGGCTTTCGGGCGAGCCTGCACGCAGGGGCGCTCGTGGCGGGAGAGATCGGCGGCTTCAAGCGGGAGATCGCCCTCGTCGGTGACGCGATGAACACGGCGGCGCGGCTCGAGCAAGCCTGCCGTACGACCGGGCATGCGCTGCTGGCCTCCAAGCCGCTGCTCGACCGCACCGAACTGCCGCCCGGCATCGTCGCGACCGGCATCGGGAGCCACCTGCTGCGCGGCAAAGCGGAACGCCTGGAGCTCTTCGCGCTCGAGCGCGGTGCCCAGGACTCCGGCGATCCGCGTCGAGATACCGGGGCGTTTGTTGAAGGCGATTCAAAGACCGGCCGGTGTCGGCTCGATGCCGCCTCGTCCGTCCTTGAGGGCGAGAAGCTGACATCGGATACCGCCTGAGGGGAAGCCGGGGATAGCTCATGTCGCTCAAGCTCTACTACCACCCGCTCGCGTCATTCTGCCACAAGGCGCTGATCGCGCTGTACGAGAACGGCATCCCCTTCGAGCCGGTCGTCGTCGACCTGATGGACGAGGCCTCGAGCGCGGCATTCCGCGCCGTCTGGCCCATAGCCAAGATGCCGGTGCTGCGCGACGAGGTGCGCGACCGCACGGTCGCGGAGTCGACGATTGTGATTGAGTACCTGGACGCGTACTACCCGGGCACGATGTGCTTCGTGCCGGCCGATCCCGACGCCGCCTGGCAGACGCGCCTGTGGGACCGCTTCTGTGACCAGTACATCCAGGGTCCGATGCAGAAGATCGTGACCGACCGGCTGCGCCCCGCCGGCGCCGGCGACGCCTTCGGGGCCGAGCAGGCGCCGGCGCAGCTGCGCGAGGCCTACGCGGTGCTCGAGCAACAGATCGGGACGAAGACCTGGATGATGGGCGACGCCTTCACGCTCGCCGACTGCGCGGCGGCGCCTGCGCTTTTCTACGCGAACACCGTGGTGCCGTTCGGCCCGCCGCACGGCCGGCTCGCAGCCTATCTCGACCGGCTCATGGCGCGCCCCTCCTTCGCGCGCGTGCTGGAGGAGGCGGAGCCCTACTTCAGGCTGTTCCCGCTGGAGCGAAAACCGCAGATCGGCAGGGGAAAGCCGCGATGATCGCCCGTCGGCCTGCAGGACGACTTCGGGACGCTCGCCTACGGAGCGATCGATGATTGAGGCGGACGGCTTGCACCGCCGCGCTGGCGCCTATCCGCAACAGCGGATCGCGCACCGTAGCGCGAGGCTTTTCCTCGCCGGCGAGGCGCTGGCCTTCGGCGCCGCGGCGCTGGTGCACGCCGGCGTCCTCTTCGCCGGCTTCGAACACGGCAGGGCGACGATGGCCGAGGGCGTGATCGCGGCGGCGCTGCTGGCCGGGCTCGCCGCATCTCTACTTCGACCGTCTGCGAGCCGCGCGATCGCGCTGGCCGTGCAGGCCTTCGCGCTCTTGGGCACCCTGGTCGGCGGCTTCACCATCGCGATCGGCGTCGGACCGCAGACGACGGCCGACATCGCCTTTCACCTCTTCCTGGTCGTCCTGCTGCTGACCGGCCTGGTGGTGATCTTCAAGGCGGCGGACTGACCCTGGAGGGAACGCGCGTGAAGTATCTCTGCCTTTGCTACTACGATCAGAGCGAGTTCGACGCTCTCTCCGAGAGCGAACTGGAGGCGATAGGACCGGCATGCCGGCCGCACGACGAGGCGTTGCGCGGCAGGGGCCGGCTGATGCTGGTCGGGTCTCTCGCTCTGCCGGCGTCGTCGCGGACCGTGCGGCCCCGCGGCGGCAAACCTTCGGTGCGCGAGGGCCCGTTTGCGCCGACGGACGAGCCCCTGGGGGCATTCTTCATCATCGAGGCAGAGGACATGGACGAGGCGGTCGAGGTCGCCTCGAAGCATCCGGGCGCGCATCTCGGTGCGTATTTCGGCGGCGGGATCGAGATGCGCCCGATCGACATGCTCGATCAGCCGGTAGGCTGAAGGGAGGTGAGAATGACGACAAAGGTTCTGGTCCTGCTCGGTACGAAGAAGGGCGCTTTCATCTTGGAAAGCGACGCTTCGCGGCGGTCCTGGTCGCTGCGCGGTCCGTTCTGCGAGACCTGGCCGCTGAATCACGTGATCGCGGATCCGGCCACCGGCGCGATCTACGGCGCGGGCGGCAACGAGTGGTTCGGCCCCGCGGTCTGGAAGTCGACCGATCTCGGCGAGACCTGGGCCCATTCGAGCGAAGGCCTGGCGTATCGGGAGGGCGAGGAGCCGATCAAGTCGGCCTGGAGCCTCGCGCCGGCGAGGCACAGCCTCTATGTCGGGGTGGAGCCGGCCGGGCTGTTCCGCAGCGACGATGCCGGCCAGACCTGGCGGCCTGTCGCGGGCCTACGCGACCACCCCACGCGGTCGGAATGGCAGCCGGGCGGCGCTGGCCTCATCCTGCACTCGCTGGTCCCGGACCTTAGCGACGAGCGACAGATCTGGGTCGGGATCTCTTCGGCCGGCGTGTTCCACACGAGCGACGGCGGCGCGACCTGGGAGCCGCGCAACCGCGGCACGCGCGCGGACTACCTGCCGGAGGAGCAGCGCTACCCCGAGTTCGGGCAGTGCGTGCACTGCCTCGTGCAGGCGGCCGGCCGGCCCGAGCGCCTGTACCAGCAGAACCACTGCGGCATGTATCGCAGCGACGACGGCGGCCGGACCTGGCAGAGCATCGAGGCGGGGCTGCCATCGTCCTTCGGCTTTCCGGCGGCGGCGCATCCGCGCGATGCGGACACGCTCTATCTCCTGCCGCTGAACGGCGACATCGCGGGCCGCTATGTGCCCGACGCGAAAGCGGCGGTGTGGCGCACGCGCGATGGCGGCCAAAGCTGGCAGGACCTGCGCGCAGGGCTGCCGCAGGAGAACGTGTTCTTCGGCGTGCTGCGCCAGGCGATGGCATGCGACCGGCTCGAGCCGGCCGGCGTCTATTTCGGCACGAACTCGGGCACGCTCTACGCCAGCGCCGACGAGGGCGACAGCTGGAGGTGCATCGCGCAGCACCTGCCCCTGATCACCTCGGTGGAGACGCTGGTGGTCCCCTGAGGC
>DASUGG010000140.1:0-2235 GCA_036274135.1 Geminicoccaceae bacterium | reverse complement strand
GTTTGCCGGCCTATCGGGCGGCATCCTCGCCTTCCTCAAGGGCACCATCGACCCCACCTGGCTCGCCATCCCGCAGTCGATCGAGGCGCTGGTCATGGTGCTGCTGGGCGGCGTGCAGACGCTGCTCGGCCCGATCGTCGGCGCCGCCGCCTATCATGGCCTCGAGATCGAGTTCGCGACGCTCACCCGCCATTGGCCGCTGGTGGTCGGCGTGATCATCGTCGTCCTGGTGTTGGCCTTTCCGCAGGGCATCGTCGGCTTCGCGCAGGCCCGCCTTGCCGGCAGGGCACGCGTCTGATGGCCGTGCTCGAGGTCCGGGGCCTGCGCAAAGCCTACGGCGGCGTGCAGGCGGTGGACGATGTGAGCTTCGCGCTCGCGGCCGGCGAGCTACTCGCGCTGATCGGCCCGAACGGCGCCGGCAAGACCACTTGCTTCAACTGCCTGAACGGCCAGATCCGGCCCGATGCCGGCAGCATCCGCCTGGCCGGGCGCGAGCTGGTCGGGCTGCCGCCGCGCCGCATCTGGCGGCTCGGCGTCGGCCGCACCTTCCAGGTCACCCAGACCTTCGGCTCGCTGACCGTGCTGGAGAACGTGCAGCAGGCGCTCCTGTCGCACCACCGGCGCTCGCGCGCGCTGTGGCCGCGTGCGGCCAGTCTGTATCGCGACGAGGCGCTGGCCCTGCTCGCGCGGGTCGGGACCCTCGACCAGGCCGGGCGCGCCTGCGGCGTGCTGGCCTACGGCGACCTCAAGCGGGTGGAGCTCGCGATCGCGCTGGCGCATGCGCCGACGCTGCTGCTGATGGACGAGCCCACCGCCGGCATGGCGCCCGCGGCGCGCATCGCGCTGATGGCGCTGACCCGCGAGATCGTGCGCGAGCGCGCCCTCGCCGTGCTGTTCACCGAGCACGACATGGACGTGGTGTTCGCCAACGCCGACCGGATCATGGTGATGAACCGCGGCCGCCTGATCGCGACCGGCACGCCGGCCGAGGTCCGCGCCGATCCGCTGGTGCAGGAGATCTATCTCGGCGGCGGCATCCGCGGCGCTGCGCCTGTGGAGGCCCGCCTTGCTTGAGGTGTCCGGCCTGCACAGCCATTACGGCCGCGCCCACATCCTGCGCGAGGTGAGCCTCGAGGTGGCGCGCGGCGAGGTGCTGGCCCTGCTCGGCCGCAACGGCGCCGGCAAGTCCACCACGCTCAAGAGCATCATCGGGATCGTGCGGCCGAGCCGCGGCAAGATCACCTTCGCGGGTCACGCGATCGCGGGGCTGGCGCCGTACCGGATCGCCCGCCTGGGCCTCGGTTACGTGCCCGAGGAGCGGCGCATCTTCGCGGACCTGACGGTCGAGGAGAACCTCGAGGTCGGGCGGCAGCCGCCGCGCCAGGACGCGCCGTCGTGGAGCGCCGAGCGGCTGTTCGCGCTGTTCCCGAACCTCGCCGCGCTGCGCCGCCGGCCGGCCGGGCGCACCTCGGGCGGCGAGCAGCAGATGCTGACCATCGCGCGCACGCTGATGGGCAACCCGCGCGCCGTGCTGCTCGACGAGCCCTCGGAGGGCCTGGCGCCCGTGGTCGTCGAGCAGATGGCGGCGACCATCCTGGAGCTGAAGCGCGATGGCCTCACCATCCTGCTCTCGGAGCAGAATCTCGGCTTCGCCCAGGCGGTCGCCGATCGCGCCGTGATCATCGAGACCGGCGAGATCCGCTACCGCGGCACGATCGCGGACCTCGCGGCGGACGAGCAGGTCCGCGCCACCTATCTAACCGTGTGAGCCTAGGTGTACCCCAGCAACTCTATTGGCCGATATCTTGCTGATGATTTCGGCGCGCCCGTAGCTGCCCCGTCGTGACCTGAAGCGGTCATGCAGGATTAGTCTAAGGGGCGCTCCTTCCTCTCGGGGGTATGCGTCAGCCGACTGCTCTCTTATAAGCGTCGACCACTTCATCCCGCGTCGCGCTGAACCATTCAGCTCCCGCTCCTGTGATCCGCTTCCCCTTGAGCCGAAACATGCCGTGCAGTGTGCGTTCCAGGGCGCGGCAGTCATGTGTTCTGATTTGCATGAGCAGGACCGGCTTGTCCGGTGTCCCGGTTCCGATCTGCGCGGCAATCCGCGCCACTGCGTCGCCCGAACAGCTTCCAATCTTTAGCCGGTCCGGCGCACACCTGTAGCCGTAGGCGTACACAAATTCATCGCCCTCACCAATCTCCAGAACGTCGGCGGTATCGACGGCGGTCTGT
>DASUGG010000139.1:0-4369 GCA_036274135.1 Geminicoccaceae bacterium | reverse complement strand
ACGGTGCCCTTGTAGTCGCGCAGGAAGCGCTCGAGCCAGGCGACCGATTCGGCATCGAGATGGTTGGTCGGCTCGTCGAGCAGCAGAAGGTCGGGCTGCTGCAGCAGCAGCCGGCAGAGCGCGACGCGGCGCCGCTCGCCGCCCGACAGCGTGCCGACGTCCTGATCGCCCGGCGGGCAGCGCAGGGCGTCCATCGCGATCTCGAGCGTGCGCTGCAGCTCCCAGCCGTCCGCGGCGTCGATCTGCTCCTGCAGCTCCGCCTGCTCGGCCATCAGCGCGTCCATGTCGGCATCCGGGTCGGCGAACTTTTCCGAGACCTCGTCGAAGCGGTCGAGCAGCGCCTTGGTGGCGGCCGCGCCCTCCATGATGTTGCCGAGCACGTCCTTGCTCGGGTCGAGCTCCGGCTCCTGCGGCAGCAGGCCGACCTTGGCGCCCTGCGCGACCCGGGCCTCGCCGGAAAAATCCTGGTCCAGCCCCGCCATGATGCGCAGCAGCGTCGACTTGCCGGCGCCGTTGACGCCGAGCACGCCGATCTTGGCGCCCGGCAGGAACGCCAGCGTGATGCCGTCCAGGACCTTCTTGCCGCCGGGAAAGATCTTGGTCAGACGCTGCATCACGTAGACGTACTGGTAGGAGGCCATGGCGGGTCCGCCCGTGGTGAACCGAGGGCGCGTTGTAGCAGGCCTCAGGGCGCGATCAAAGAGCGCCGGCGGGCACCTCCCCCGTGCCCCGCGCCCCTCTGGACGATCGGCGGCGCCTGCCGCTAAGACCAGCCCGGGCAACGAGAGGGAGACGAGCGATGCGGCTGGAGGGCAGACGCGCTCTGGTGACCGGGGCAGGCAGCGACGGCATCGGCCGCGCGATCGCGCGCGCTTTCGCGCGAGAGGGCGCCGACGTCGCGGTCCACTACCACAGCAAGCCGCAGGTCGCCGCGGCGCTGGTCGGGGAGATCACGGCCATGGGCCGCGGCTCGTTCGCGATCCAGGCCGATCTCGCCGATGCCGAGGTCGCGCGCGCGACGGTGCGCGAGGCGGCAAAGAAGCTGGGCGGGCTCGACATCATCGTGACCGCCGCCGCGGCGATCTATCGCAAGCCGATCCTCGAGATCAGCGATGCCGAGTGGGACCACATGGCGGCGCTCAACGTCCGCGGCACCTTCGCCTGCGCGACCGAGGCGGCGCGGCTGATGCGCCGGGCCGGCAGCGGCGGGCGGATCATCATGATCGGCTCGGTCGTGCAGCAGATCGCGCTCAGGGGCCAGGTCGCCTATGGCGCCGGCAAGGGCGCGATCGCCCAGCTCGCCCGCGGCATGGCGCTCGAGCTGGCAGGCGCCGGCATCACGGTCAACGTGATCGCGCCGGGGGCCACGCTCACCGACTTCAATCGCGACCAGCTGTCCGACCCGAAGGTGCGCGCCAGCCGCGAAGCCGCGATCCCGATCGGCCGGCTCGCGTCGCCCGAGGACATGTGCGCGGCGGCGGTCTTCCTGGCGAGCCCGGAAGCCGCCTATACGACCGGGGTCACGATCTTCGTCGACGGCGGCGCGGTTCTGCCGTAGCCGGCGCTGATCAAGGCCGGGGGACCCGCTGCCGGACCAACGCCCACCACAGAAGCCATCCGAGCAGCGCCGTCGGCAGCAGCAGGAGCCATGCCGCGAGGCCGCCCGTCCACAAGCGATCGCCCGTCAGCACCATCAGGAAGGTCAGCGGCAGAATGCCGAGTCCGGTCGCCCAGGTGAAGGTCCACCAGGAGATCGCGGTCAGGCCGGCGGCATAGTTGATCAGGTTGAAGGAGATCACCGGGACGAAGCGGCTGAGCAGCAGCGCGCCGCCGCCCTGGCGCAGCGCCCAGCGGTCGACCGCGTCACGATGCCGCGCGCCGAGTACCCCGCAGACGAACGGCCGACCGAGCCAGCGGACCAGGCCGAATGCCAGCAAGGCCCCGGACATCGCGCCGCACCAAGTGATCAGCGTGCCCCACAGGGGGCCGTACAGCATGCCGTTCGCGATCGCGACCAGCTCGGCCGGGAACGGCACGAAGCTGTGCAGCACCATCAGCAGGATCGAGCAGGCCACGGCCCACATGCCCCACGACGCGATCAGCTGCTCGACGGCGCCAGGCGACAGCTCGAAGCCGGGCAGGGGCGCCGGCAGCCCCGCCAGCGCGAACGCCCAGGCCGCGAAGGTCGCCGCGAGCAGGGCAAGCAGCACGCCGAGCGCGAGCAGCAGGCGGCGCGGCCGGTCGGGACGACCGTCGGCACCCCGCTCCTGCATTTCCCCACCTGACGCCCGCATCCCCCCACACAACCAGCCCGCGCACGCCGGCGCAAGGCGCAAGGCGCGCTCGCAACCCTGGCCGGGCGGGGCCGGGGGTTGATCAACGGCGACAATGGGAATACCTCCGTCACGGAGCATCCGCGAGGATGGCTCGAACCGATCGGAATCGTGCCGCGGGGCCTACCGCCGCCGCGGCCGATGGCGTGAGAGACGGTAAGGCTTCGTGCGCAACATCCTGCGGCTTTTCTTCAATGCCGAGGGCATCAACCCCTGGACGGTGCTGCTCTGTCTGATCGCGGCCAGCGTGATCGAGGGCATCGGCTTCGTCAGCCTGGTGCCGCTGCTGCTCGTGGCGACCGACACGGGCACCGGCGATGCGTCGCCCTGGCTCGTCACCGCGCGCGATCTGGCGGGGAGCGTCGGCCTGCATCTGACGGCCGGGAACCTGATCATCTTCTTCGTCACGACGGTGATCGTGAACTCGGTGCTCACCTTCTTCGCCATGCAGCACGTCGGCACCGCGGTCGCGACCTTCTCCGCCGGGCTCCGGCTGCAGCTGATCCGCAACCTGTTCCGGGCCCGCTGGAGCTACCTGGTCCAGCATCCGGTCGGGAGCATCGCCAACGCGATCAGCCAGGCCGGCCAGTCGGGTAACGCCTACCAGCTCGCCGCGAGCTTCTTCGCGCAGACGGTCCAGACCACGGTCTATCTGCTCGTGGCGTTCTTCGTCTCCTGGCAGCTCGCGCTGGCCGCCATGGCGATCGGCGTGGTGATGGCGGCGGCGCTGCACTTCCTCGTCCAGATGGCGCGCAAGGCCGGCTGGCGGCAGACCCAGCGCACCCGCGAGCTGGTGACCCTGCTGGTCGATTCGCTCAACAACATCAAGCCGCTGCGGGCGATGGCCAAGGAGGCCGAGTTTGCCCGCTTCCTCGAGCGCAAGATCGACTCGGTGAGAAAGGCGATCCGCCGCGAGGTGATCAGCCAGCAGGCGCTGCGCAACGGCAACGAGCTGCTGGCGGCGATCTGTCTCGGCACCGGCTTCTTTGTCGCGATCGCGATCTGGCGGGTGCCGATCGTCGAGCTGGTCGTGGTCGGCGTCCTGCTGAAGCGGACCAGCAACGGCATCGCCAAGATCCAGCAGATGTTCCAGCAGGCGGTGGCGGTGGAGAGCCCCTATCTCGAGGTCTCGGCCCTGATCGCCGATGCCGAGCGCGCGCCCGAGAGCGCCCCCGGCCATCGCCCGGCGATCCTGGAGCAGGGCTGCCGGCTCGAGGAGGTGAGCTTCTGGCATGGCGACGTGCAGATCCTGAAGTCGGTCTCGATCGACATCCCGGCCGGCTGCGTGACCGTGCTGATGGGCCCATCCGGTGCCGGCAAGACCACCATCGCCGACATCATCCTCGGCCTGCATGCGCCGGACCGCGGGCGCGTCCTGATCGACGGCGTGCCGCTGGCCGAGATCGACCTGAAGAGCTGGCGGCGGCTGATCGGCTACGTGCCGCAGGATCTCGTGCTGTTCCACGACACGATCCACGCCAACGTCGCGCTGGGCGATCCGCAGATCGGCGAGGCCGAGGTGCGCCGCGCCTTGCAGCTGGCCGGCGCCTGGGAGTTCATTGCGGCCCTGCCCGACGGCCTGCGCACCCATGTCGGCCAGAGCGGCGCCAAGCTCTCCGGCGGCGAGCGGCAACGGATCGCGCTGGCGCGCGCCCTGGTCTGCCGCCCGAAGCTCTTGGTGCTCGACGAGGTCACGAGCGCGCTCGATCCCGGCACCGAGCGGCAGATCTGCGCCAATGTCCGCTCGCTCGCGGGCGAGGTCACGGTGCTGGCGATCACCCACCGCCCGGCCCTGCTCGACATCGCCGACCGCTGCTATCGCGTCGAGGCCGGCCGGGTCGAGGAGACTTCGGCCGTCGCGCCGCTGGCACTGGCGCAGCCGGGCTGACCGCGCCGAACACCATGGCCGCGGCGAGCCGCCGTCGGATGCGCCCCGGGGATGCGGCCGCAGCGTCGCGCCGGGGCTCGCCTGCGCCCCAGGCCGGGCGGCGCATCGCCCTGCTGTTGCCCAATCTCGCCGGCGGCGGCGCCGAGGC
>DASUGG010000138.1:0-5684 GCA_036274135.1 Geminicoccaceae bacterium | reverse complement strand
CAGCCGGCGCACAAGGGCGCGCTGGTCAAGGTCCGGCCCGATCACCTGGCGGCGCAGGTCGTCGCCGCCCTGGTCGAGCGCAGCGGCGTGTCGGCCGAGGACATCGAGGACCTGATCGTCGGCTGCGCCTTTCCGGAGGGCGAGCAGGGGATGAACGTCGCCCGCCTGATCGGCTTTCTGGGCGAGCTGCCGCTGTCGGTCGCGGGCACCACCGTCAACCGCTTCTGTGGCTCCTCGATGCAGGCGATCCACATGGCGGCGGGCGCGATCCAGCTCGATGCCGGCGAGGTGTTCGTCTGCGCCGGGGTCGAGTCGATGACCCGCGTGCCGATCGGCGGCTACAACCCGATGCCGAGCCCCAGGCTCGTGGAGCAGTATCCCCAGGCCTATATGAGCATGGGCGAGACCGCCGAGAACGTCGCCCGGCAATACCAGATCACCCGCGAGGCGCAGCAGGAGTTCGCGGTCGCGAGCCATCGCAAGGCGGCGGCGGCGCAGGCCGCCGGCAGGCTCGCCGACGAGATCGTGCCGATCCGGGCGAACGGCCAGCTGGTGGACGTCGACGGCTGCGTCCGCCCGGACACCAGCCAGGAGGCGCTCTCTAACCTGAAGCCGGCGTTCGACGAGAACGGCAGCGTCACCGCCGGCACCTCCTCGCCGCTCACCGACGGCGCCGCCGCGACCCTGGTCTGCACCGAGGACTATGCCGCCAGGCACGGCCTGGACGTGCTCGCCCGGATCAGGAGCGTGGCCGTCGCCGGCTGCGAGGCGTCGATCATGGGCATCGGCCCGGTGGCGGCGACCCGCAAGGCGCTGGCCCGCGCCGGGCTCGAGATCGGCGACATCGAGGTCGTCGAGCTGAACGAGGCGTTCGCCTCGCAGGCGATCGCCTGCGTGCGCGACCTCGAGATCGACCCGGAGACCCTGAATCTCGACGGCGGCGCGCTGGCGCTGGGCCATCCGCTCGGCGCCACCGGCGCCCGGATCACCGGCAAGACCGCCTCGCTGCTGCGGCGCGAGGGCCGCCGGTACGGGCTCGCCACGCAGTGCATCGGCGGCGGCCAGGGCATCGCCACGGTGCTGGAGGCCGTCTGATGACGATCCGCTCCGCCGCGGTGATCGGCAGCGGCGTGATGGGCGGCGGCATCGCTGCGCAGATCGCCAATGCCGGCGTGCCGGTGCTGCTGCTCGACATCGTGCCGCAAGGTGCTGAGGAGCGCAGCGCGCTTGCCAAGGCGGCGCTGGCGCGGCTCGCCAAGGCCGATCCCGCGGCGTTCATGAGCAGGGCCGCCGCCGCCCTGGTGACGGCCGGCAATCTCGAGGACGACCTCGCGCGCCTTGGCGAGGTCGACTGGATCGTCGAGGCGGTGGTGGAGGACCTGGGCATCAAGCGCGCCCTGTACGAGAAGCTCGAGGGCGCGCGAAAACCCGGCTCGGTGGTCTCGTCCAACACCTCGACCCTGCCGCTGGCGGCGCTGACCCAAGGCCTGCCCGAGCGCTTTTGCCGCGATTTCCTGATCACCCACTTCTTCAACCCGCCGCGTTACATGCGGCTGCTCGAGGTCGTGCGCGGCGATCGCACCGACCCCGAGGCGGTGGCCAGGATCGCCGCGTTCGCCGACCGGGCGCTCGGCAAGAGCGTGATCTTCTGCAAGGACACGCCGGGCTTCATCGCCAATCGGATCGGCTGCTACTGGATGCAGGCGGCCTTCAAGTGCGCCTTCGAGATGGGCCTGTCGGTCGAGGAGGCCGATGCGGTCATGGGGCGGCCGCTCGGCATCCCGAAGACCGGGCTGTTCGGCCTCGCCGATCTCGTGGGCATCGATCTGCTGCCGCACGTGGCCGCGAGCCTGCGCCGCTCCCTGCCGCCGGACGACGCGTTCCACGCGGTCGACCGCGACTGGCCGCTGATCCGCAAGCTGATCGAGACCGGCTACACCGGCCGCAAGGGCAAGGGCGGCTTCTACCGGCTCAACACCGCGGGCGGCGAGCGGGTCAAGGAGGCGATCGACCTGCAGAGCGGCGAGTACCACGCCGCGCGCAAGCCGCGACTCGATGCGCTGAGCGCCGCCGAGACCGGCGGCGCGCGGGCGCTACTCGAAGGTACCGAGCCGGCTGCCTGCTTCGCCTGGCAGGTCATGGCCCGGACGCTCGCCTATGCGGCCTCGCTCGTGCCCGAGATCGCCGACGACATCGTCGCGGTCGATCGCGCGATGCGGCTCGGCTACAACATGAAATGGGGCCCGTTCGAGTTGCTCGACCGGATCGGCCCGGCCTGGTTCCGCGCCCGGCTGGAAGCCGAGGGCCTCGACGTGCCGCCGCTGCTGCAGGCGGTCGGCGAGGGTAGCTTCTACCGCGTCGAGGACGGCAGGCTGCAGCATCTGCGGCCGGTTGGCGGCTATGCCGACGTCGAGCGGCCGGACGGCGTGCTGCTGCTGGAGGACGTCAAGCGGCGCAGCGAGCCCGTGGCGAAGAACGCCTCCGCCAGTCTCTGGGACATCGGCGACGGCGTGCTGTGCCTCGAGTTCCACAGCAAGATGAACGCGATCGACCTCGACACGCTCGCGATGGTCGACAAGGCGATCGCGATCGTCGCCAAGGCCTACAAGGCGCTGGTCGTCTACAACGAGGGCAGCAACTTCTCGGTCGGCGCCAACATCGGCATTGCGCTGTTCGCCGCCAATGCCGCGGTTTGGCCAATGATCGAGGACACGGTCGCGAAGGGGCAGCAGACCTACCGTAAGCTGAAGCACAGCGGCTTCCCGGTGGTCGCGGCGCCGTCCGGCATAGCGCTGGGCGGCGGCTGCGAGATCTGCCTCAATGCCGATGCGGTCCAGGCGCATGCCGAGACCTATATGGGCTTGGTCGAGGTCGGCGTCGGCCTGGTGCCGGCCTGGACCGGCACGACCGAGATGCTGAGCCGCTGGGTGCGGCGCAAGGACCGGCCCGGCGGGCCGATGCCGCCGATCGCCCAGGCCTTCGAGACGATCGGCATGGCCAAGGTCGCCAAGTCGGCCGCGGAGGCGAAGGAGCTGCTGCTGCTGCGCGACGGCGACGGCATCACGATGAACCGCGATCGTCTGCTGGGCGACGCCAAGGCCAGGGCGCTGGCCATGGTCGAGGGCTACGCGCCGCCGGAAACGGTGCCGATCGCGCTGCCCGGTCCGACCGCGCGCGCGGCGCTCGACATGGCGGTGCGCGACCTGCGGCGCAAGGGCACGGCGACCGCGCACGACCAGGTGGTCGCGCGGCAGCTCGCCGTCGTGCTGTCCGGCGGCGATACCGACATCACCGAGACGGTCGGCGACTACGATCTGCTCAAGCTCGAGCGCGCGGCTTTCATGACGCTGGTCCGCGAGCCCGCGACGCTCGCCCGCATGGAGCACATGCTCGAAACCGGCAAGCCGCTGAGGAACTGACATGACCACCTATAGCGCGCCGCTGCGCGACATGCGCTTCGTGCTGCACGAGCTGCTCGAGGTCGGCGAGCTGGCGATCCTGCCGGGCTACGAAGAGGCCACGCCCGATCTGATCGACGCGGTGCTGGAGGAGGGCGCGAGGCTCTCGCAGAACGTGCTCTTCCCGCTCAACCGGCCGGGCGACGAGGAGGGCTGCAGCTTCGAGAACGGCGTGGTGCGCACCCCCAGGGGCTTCAAGGAAGCCTACGCCCAGTTCCGCGAAGGCGGCTGGACGGGTATGTCGGCCGACCCCGCCTTCGGCGGCCAGGGCCTGCCGGCGGTGGTCAAGGTCGCGGTCGACGAGATGGTCTGCTCGGCGAACCTGTCGTTCGGTACCTATCCGGGCCTGAGCGGCGGCGCCTATCTGGCGATCGAACGCCACGCGGAGGATCCCCTGAAAGAGATCTACCTGCCCAAGCTGGTGGACGGCAGCTGGAGCGGCACGATGTGCCTGACCGAGCCGCAATGCGGCACGGATCTCGGCCTGATCCGGACCCGGGCGGTGCCGGACGGCGACGGCACCTACGCGATCTCCGGGACCAAGATCTTCATCTCCGCCGGGGAGCACGATCTCACCGAGAACGTCGTGCACCTGGTGCTCGCCCGGCTGCCCGACGCGCCGGCCGGCATCAGGGGAATCAGCTTGTTCCTGGTGCCGAAATTCCTGCCCAGGGACGGCGCGCCGGGACCGCGCAACGGCGTGCGTTGCGGCGGCATCGAGCACAAGATGGGCATCAAGGCCTCGGCGACCTGCGTGATGAACTTCGACGGTGCTGTCGGCTGGCTGATCGGCGAGCCGCATCGCGGCATGCGCGCGATGTTCACGATGATGAACGAGGCGCGCCTCGAGGTCGGCATTCAGGGTCTCGGCATCGCCGAGACCGCCTACCAGAGCGCCGTCGCCTATGCCCGCGAGCGGCTGCAGGGGCGGGCGCTCGGCGGCGCGAAGGAACCCGACAGGCCGGCCGACCCGATCCTGGTGCACCCGGACGTGCGGCGCATGCTGCTGACCATGCGCGCCTTCACCGAAGGCGGCCGCGCGCTCGCCTACTGGGTCGCTCAGGCGCTCGATCGCGCCCGGCGACACCCGGAACCTGAGGCGCGCAAGGCGGCCGAGGACTTCGTCGCGCTGATGACGCCGGTCGTCAAAGCCTACTTCACCGACCAGGGTTCGGCCTGCGCCAATCTCGGCGTCCAGGTAATGGGCGGGCACGGCTACATCCGCGAATGGGGGATGGAGCAGCTGGTGCGCGACGCCCGCATCACCCAGCTCTACGAGGGCGCCAACGGCGTCCAGGCGCTCGATCTGGTCGGCCGCAAGCTGCCGGCGCATTTCGGCCGCTATCTGCGGACCTTCTTCCATCCCGTGATGGACTTCGTCGAGCGGCATCAGACGAATGCCGGGCTGGCCGAGTTCGTCCTGCCGCTCGCCAAGGCGTTCGCCCGCCTGCAGCAGGTGACGCTGCACGTGGCGCAGCAGGGGCTGCGCGATCCCGACGAGGCCGGCGCCGCGTCGTGCGACTATCTGCGTCTGTTCTCCCTCGTCGCGATGGCATATGTCTGGGCCCGGATGGCCGAGATCGCGCAGGCGCGGCTGGCCGAGGGCGGCGACGATGCGGCGTTCTATCGCGCCAAGCTGGGGACCGCGCGCTTCTTCATGAGCAAGATCCTGCCCGAGAGCGGCGCGCTGTTCGCTCAGATCATGGCCGGCGGCGCGCCGCTGATGCAGTTCGAGGACGCGGCGTTCTGAGCATGCGACCGGTTCGGCGCTTTGCCCGCTCGGGCTTCGCTGCCGGCTCAGCCCTGATGGGCTGCGTTCTCGCCGCATCGGCGGCGAGCGCGCCCGCGCATGCCTGCGACCACCGGCCGGGGCAGGAGGTCTACAAGGTCAGCCACGAGACGTACGGCGAGATCGGCCGGCACGTGCTGACCTTCGCCTGCCAGGGCGACGATCTCGTGGTCGAGACGGAGATCTCCAGCAAGATCACGGTGCTGTCCCTGCCGGTCTACACGCTTGCGGGTCACTATCGCGAGGTCTGGCGCGGCGATCGCCTGATCAGCTTCGACAGCGAACTCGACGACAACGGCGAGCGGTTCGAGGTGAGCGCTCGCGCCGAGGACGACCACGTGATGATCGACCGGCGGCGCGGTCTCATCGAGGCGCCGGCGACGATCGTCTCGGATCATCCGTGGAACTACGCCGTGCTCGACCGGCCGCTGCTGTTC